>JAFZFU010000086.1 GCA_017555745.1 Bacteroidales bacterium | reverse complement strand
ATATAAACGTAGGCAATGCACGAAAAATGCCTCACGAGGAAAGTATAAAAACCTCGCGTAGTTGCACGAATATCCTCGCGAGGAAATTTTAATATCCTCGCGAGAAAAAATTGCAAAGATGGCAGTGCCGGCTAGATGATTATTTGATAGGGCGATGATATCTTTGTGTGTTGTCATGAAAAATACCCTACCCCTGGGGTAGGTGTTTCCCCCCATTCTATTAGTTTTTGTTTTTTAGACAGCTTCTAAAAAATGCTCTGTGAGTGATTTATGGAATTTTATCAGAAAGATTTCGGTGAAAAACGTAAACCACACAAAAGTTTAAAGAAGATTTCTTCTATCTTACTAAAACGTGGAATTTTTAGAAGTTGCCTCAAGAAATAAACTTATTAAATTTCTTATACCACTTCCTCATTTACAAGAGTAGAAGTGAATTGTAACTGCTTTGGATAATGTCTTAGCAAGTATAAATTGCGGTTTATAGGAAGTATGATAAAAGTAATGGAATAAAAGGAATTTGGTTTAATTTAGGTAGATGGCTCAAGGCTCACGTAGCTCACTGCCCAAAATATTACTACATTACTAGATTACATTTTTAGGACAACAGACTTTGGCTACGCCGGAACTGCGAAATCACGGAATTATGGAATTACGGAAATTGGCTTCGCTTTGCTATGCCAAGACAACGAGACCTTTGCTACGCCAGACAGCAAGACAACTTGTCAACGAGACAACGAGTCGTGCAGTAGCCACTTGTAGTCTTGTGCTCTTGTGGTCTCGTAGTTTGCGAAGCGCAGGCTGAGCATAGGCTGTCTTTTTTCATTGAACAAAACGAGATAAGCAGTGTTATAGGCATATAAAAATTGTAATCAAATATTGTATTAATGAAAAAAGAATAACTTATGTCATCAACAGTTTCAAACAAAAGTACAGCCAAGCTTAGTGTTTTCACGTTGGCTATCATGAACATTACGGCGGTAGTAAGCCTTAGAGGATTACCTGCCGAGGCCGAATATGGTGTCACTTCGGCGTTTTATTATCTTTTTGCGGCACTTGTGTTTTTAATACCCACCTCGCTGGTGGCTGCCGAATTGGCTGCTATGTTTCAGAACAAACAAGGCGGTGTGTTTAGATGGGTAGGAGAGGCCTATGGTAAGCGTTTGGGCTTTTTGGCTATATGGATACAATGGGTGCAAAGCACTATATGGTATCCTACTGTGCTTACTTTTGGAGCTGTGGCCATAGCCTTTATAGGTCTCAGACCGTCGGCCGATATGCTTTTGGCTTCCAATAGGGTGTACACTCTTGTTGTGGTGCTTATTATTTATTGGTTGGCTACATTCATATCGCTCAAAGGACTTGGCTGGGTAGGCAAAATATCCAAAATAGGAGGTTTGGTAGGTACTATTATTCCGGCAGGACTTCTTATAATATTGGCAATAGTGTATTTGGCTACCGGAGGTCAGTCGCAGATGGATTGGGGTGGCAATTTTTTTCCCGATTTATCCAATATGTCTAATTTGGTATTGGCATCGAGTATCTTTTTGTTCTTTGCCGGTATGGAAATGTCGGGTGTTCACGTTAAGGATGTCGAAAATCCGAGCAAGAACTATCCTCGAGCAGTGTTCGTAGGTGCGTTTATTACTGTTCTTATTTTTATCTTGGGTACTTTTTCGCTTGGTATCATTATCCCTCAAAAGGATATCAATCTTACACAAAGTTTACTTACAGGTTTTGATGGTTATTTCAATTATTTACATGCTTCGTGGCTTTCACCTATCATTGCTATAGCATTGGCATTCGGGGTGTTGGCCAGCGTTCTTACATGGGTGTCGGGTCCATCGAAAGGTTTGTTGTCGGTGGGTAGAGCCGGCTATTTGCCTCCTTTTTTGCAAAAAACCAACGAAAATGGTGTGCAAAAAAATATTTTGCTTGTACAAGGTTGCATAGTTACGTTTTTGAGCCTTTTGTTTGTGGTAATGCCGTCGGTACAAACATTTTATCAGATATTGTCGCAACTTACCGTTTTGCTATATCTTATAATGTATATGCTTATGTTTTCGGCTGCCATAGTGTTGCGATATAAGATGAAAGACACCGTACGTCCTTTCCGCTTGGGTTCTAATTTGTTTATGTGGATAATAGGAGGCTTGGGTTTTTGCGGATCGTTGTTGGCGTTTGTTTTGAGTTTTATACCTCCAAGTCAGATACCTTCGGGTAGTCCCACAGTGTGGTTTATGGTCTTGATATTAGGTTGTATAATAGTGGTGGGAATCCCGTTTGTGATATATGCATTGCGAAAACCATCGTGGAATCAACTAAAAGATGGCGAACAATTTGAACCATTCCACTGGGAAGAGCAAAAAAAATAATGCAAAGTCATATTATACTTCCTGCAATAGACTTTATTTAGTTCGATAAAAAGAAAATAACGAGGTGAATATTGAAGCAAGAGAGTCGGACATTGATTCGACTCTCTTGCTTTTTGCTATTAAAAATCCAATATTTTATTGATATATAGATAATTGTGTAATAAATATGTGTTTTACGCAAAATATCTGTCAAAATAGAGTATTTTGGTATGTCGGATTAGTATTTTTTGAGCAAAAATGAGTGCGATTGATAAAAAATATTATTTTGAAAATCAGTTGTATGCAAAAAAAATGATAAAAAAATTTGGTGGGAATAAAAAAAGTTTGTACCTTTGCAGACGGAAAGATGGCAGAGTGGTCGAATGCGGCGGTCTTGAAAACCGTTGATCTTCACGGGTCCGGGGGTTCGAATCCCTCTCTTTCCGCCAAAAGGTTTATATGTTCATTATAGTCTTGCTTGATGAGTCTTTCAGGCAAGATTTTTTTTTGTGCCATTTTTTCAAAGAATTTCTTTTTTCTCGGTTCCGACTAGTATTATCCATCATCTATGTGCTTTTGCTCGATGTTGTACATCTGCATGTATAAAAAAAGAAAAGTTTAATAGTTTGTAATTCAGATAGAAAGGGCGATATTAAATTTAGTAACAAAAAAAAGTGAGAAAAAAGAAACAAAAATACTTTGAACAATAAAATAAAAGTATTAATTTTGTTCTTTATTAAAATGAAATTGATAACACAAAAAATACATTAAAATGTCTAACAGTCAAGTTATTAAGAAAGATGACCTTGTTGTGAGATTTGCAGGAGATTCCGGAGATGGTATGCAATTGTCAGGCACATTATTTTCGGATGCTTCGGCACTAACAGGTAACGATATTGCGACATTTCCGGATTATCCGGCCGAAATTCGTGCTCCGCATAATACTATAGCCGGTGTATCGGGATTTCAAGTGCATGTAGGATCGCATATCTACAGTTCGGGCGATAAATGTGATATATTGGTAGCCATGAATCCGGCTTCGTTTAAATCGAATTTGAAATGGGCCAAAAAAGGTGCTACCATTATTGTGGATATAGACACTTTTACCGACGAAGCAATAGAAAAAGCTGGTTACACTTCTGATCCATTTACAGAAGAATTGATGGTTGCTTACACTATAGTAAAAGCACCAATCTCTTCGTTTACAAAGAAAATAGGACAAGAAAGAGGTGTTGATAATAAAACTGCCGACAAATGCAGAAATATGTTTGCATTGGGTATCATATTTTATTTAACCAACAAAACATTAGACCATACTTTTGCTTATTTGGAACGTAAGTTTGCTAAAAAGCCGGCTGTTATAGAATTGAACAAAGCCGTTTTGACCGAAGGTTACGAGTATGCTGATAAATTGGAACTTATACATTCTAAAATAGTGGAAGTGGCACAAGCCGATATGCCCAAAGGTCGTTATCGTAACATTACAGGTAATGTGGCTACAGCATGGGGTTTGTTGGCCGCTGCCGAACGTGCAGGATTGAAACTATTCTTAGGATCGTATCCTATCACTCCCGCTACCGACGTGATGATAGAATTGGCAAAACACAAAGCTTTAGGAGCAAAAGTATTCCAAGCCGAAGACGAAATAGCAGGTATATGCTCGGCAATAGGAGCATCGTATGCCGGCGCTATGGCTTGTACTTCTACTTCGGGTCCCGGTTTGTCGCTTAAGAGCGAAGCTTTGGGATTGGCAGTAATGACCGAATTGCCATTGGTTGTTGTTGACGTACAACGTGGTGGTCCTTCTACAGGTTTGCCAACCAAAACAGAACAAAGCGACCTTAACCAAGCATTGTTTGGACGTAATGGCGAAGCTCCTTGTATAGTAGTGGCTGCTTCTTCTTCGGCCAACTGTTTCTATTGGGCATACAATGCTGCAAAACTTGCTTTGGAACACATGACTCCTGTTATCCTTCTTACTGATGGATACTTAGGAAATGGTACACAATTGTTCCGCATACCAAAGGTTGCAGACCTTCCGGCTATCAATCCTCCAATAGCAAAAGCTAACGACCCAGACTATATGCCATATCGTCGTAATCCTGAAACATTGGTACGTCAATGGGCTATACCCGGAACAGAAGGTTTGCGTCACCGCATAGGTGGTTTGGAAAAAGAAGATGGTAAGGGTTCTGTATCAACCGACCCGGAAAACCACAGAAAAATGGTTTATAACCGTCAAGAAAAAGTAAATCGTGTAGCCAACTACATACCCGAACAAGAAGTGATGGGAAATCCTGATGCTGACTTGTTGGTAATAGGTTGGGGGGGTACAGCAGGTGCTTTGACTTTGGCTGTTGAAGAAATGAACAACGAAGGCAAGAAAGTTGCTTACACTCACTTCAACTACATTATGCCACTTCCAAAGAATACAGAAGACATTCTTAAGAAGTATAAGAAAATAGTAGTATGCGAATTGAACTGCGGTCAATTTGTAAACTATCTTCGTATGAACTTCCCACAATACCCAATGCATCAATACAACAAGGTAATGGGATTACCATTCGAAGTATCGGAATTAAAAGAAATGTTTAACAAAATATTGGGAGAATAATACAATGGATAACATGGAAAGACATTTTGTGTTGGAATCGGATGTAGAATTGACAAAAGCAGATTTTACAAGCGATCAAATGGTTAAATGGTGTCCAGGATGTGGCGACCACGCTATCTTATCATCATTGTTGAATGTATTCCCAAAAACACACCATAAAAAGGAAAACATCTGTATGGTATCCGGTATCGGATGCTCTTCTCGTATTCCTTATTATGTAGATACATACGGATTTCATGGTATTCACGGCCGTGCTTGCGCTATAGCATCGGGTGTAAAACTTGCCAATCCTTCGTTGAGTGTGTGGATTAATATGGGTGATGGCGACTCTATGGCTATCGGTGGTAACCACTTGATACATATCGTTCGTCGTAACTTAGACGTAAACATCACCATATTCAACAACCAAATATATGGTCTTACAAAAGGACAATATTCTCCTACTACTAAGTTTGGACAAATAACAAAGACATCTCCTTACGGAACTATAGATTATCCTTTCAACCCTGCTGAACTTATAATGGGTGCACAAGGAACATTCTATGCTCGTGCTTTGGACGTTAATCCAAAACTTACTACCGACATCATGCTTCAAGCTGCTGAACACTACGGTACATCGGTTGTAGAAGTATTGCAAAACTGTGTTATCTTCAATGATAAAACTCATGCTGCTATCACTGATCGTGAAGTTCGCGACGATAAAACTATCCTTCTTGAACATGGCAAACCAATGATATTTGGTAAAAATCGTGATAAAGGTATCCGTTTCAATGGAACATCGTTGGAAGTAGTGACTTTGGGCGAAAATGGAATTACAGAAAAAGACCTTTTGGTTCACGACGAAACTACTGAAGATACAGGTATCCACATGATGTTGGCTCAGATGAAGGGTGACTTCCCGGTAGCTATCGGTGTTATCCGTTCGGTGAAAAAAGGTGTTTACACTCAAATGTTCGAAGAACAAATGGAAGAAGTAAAAGCTGCTTCTAAATACAAATGTGTAGACGATTTATTGAACAGCGGTGATACTTGGGAAATTTAATTTAGAATAATTATTTTCATAAATACGATAATAGGAGTAAGAAAACTTTAGTTTTTTTGCTCCTATTATTATACATATATTAATATGAAGAATATCGGTATTGTTAGTGTTTTATCATTTTTGTTTGGAACTATTCTTTATTCATCATGTGTTGACAAAAACATAAATGATAGACTTGGAAACGAAAAGTATGAAGAATTTGTGTTCATAGATGGAAATACTTTTGCAGTGGGGGATAGCGTTTTTTTTCCGATGATGGTGAACTATAAAGTGGAACCACTAAAAATAGGAAACGAAGTTGTAATATCGCCTGCACGATACTATGAGAATACCACAGAATACGAAGCCTATACAAAGAGCCAAGTTTTAGACCAAATAAAAGGACATATGCAACTGATGAAAGAAATGGGTTTCAATTCTATAAGGGTATGTATGGATGTGCTGTCGAGAAACGAGCATGGATATTACTATCACTCCCAAACACAGGCCTATCTAAAAGCTGATGAGTCTCTTATATTAAATGCTATTGATGACTTTTTGGATATAGCCAACGAAAAAGGTTTGAAAGTAATGTTGCTTATAAAACCACCATTCGAAGATGAACTGAAAAATTTTGCAATAGCGATATTAAAGCACTGTGCCAACAATCCGACATTGTTTGCCTACGACTTTATGAATGAGCCTCTATACTTCGATCCGGCTAAAGAGCGTAGCAAAGAAGATGCTTTGGATATAGTATCCGGCTGGAAAGAGATGGTTGACGACTATGCACCACATCAATTGTTTACTATAGGTTTTTCCGAGCCAATAGAAGTATTTGAATGGGATCCATCTATTTTACCTGTCGACTTTGTACAATTTCATACTTATCATCCTTTGAGGGTGCCAAACGAAATATGGTGGTATGCGAACTATGTAAACAAACCTTGGATTATAGGAGAGACATCTTTTTCTGTAGATAACGATTCGTTGGACTACAATATGCAGACCTATTTTATGAAAGAGGTATTTCAGTACGCTCTTAATTGTGGTGCCGCCGGTTTTGGATGGTGGGAGTTTCAAGATGCATACGATGTGCATTTCGAGGCACAATATTCGGGTTTGTTGAATCATAAAGGTATTACTACCACTGCCGATGGTAACCATAGTATATTAGGAACAATGAAGCCTGCTGCAAATGAGGTGAAAAATCTAAAACACTACACACCACAACAACCTTGGCAGGCTGTAAACTACTACAATATGCTTGGGTACAGTAATATTGTAATCAAAGGAATTGTATTGGATGCCCAAAACAAAAGGCCTATAGAGGGCGCCGTTGTCAGAGGATGGAACGAAGATTGGAGTGTGGGGATGAATACATTTACCAATAAAGAAGGTGTATTTACTTTGTATAGCAATGATGAGTGTACACACTTCGAAGTGTCGGCACCGGGAATGAGTAAGTTGAAATTCGACAATAAACTAAACTATACTACCATAGATAGCAATTACACTATCGATAGTCTTCCAAACAGGAAGTTGGAGTATCATAATATCTCGTATAAGCCATTCTTATTAAACGATACTATTCTTTTTCATTTTGATGCTTCACTTTTTGATAAAGCTAAGATAGAAGGAGATATGGGGATTCTTTATCTTGAAAAGATAAAATAGGTATCAAATAAAAAAGCAACTTGAATTTTGTTTCCAAGTTGCTTTTTATTTTATCTACAATACCGTTTATTTACCAACGAGGACGAGTGTGGCTATTAATTCTAAAAACAATACCAATGGAAGTATAATTGTGGAATCCGATATTGCTCAAATTGGTCATGCAAAATACTTTGTTTTCAACGTTAAAATATACATTTTTGCTAATACGAGTATAGGCTCCGATACCCAAGTTGGCGTAATATCCAAAATTTCCAACGATATCATTATTACGATCTAATACCATTCCGACACAAGATGTAAGATATAAGTCATAAACTCTATTTCTTGAATATCCCGAGAAGGTTTCAGAGATAGAAAAGTTTACCCCCATACCGGCTAAAGCACATTTTCCAATAGTATATGCATCGTTATGGACATTATGAATAAAAGCTTCGGCTCTTATTGTCCAATAAGGATTCAATTTCTTCGATATATTACCACCAACACCCCAACTGATATGATTAGATGCACTTAACCCTCCATTTACAGCTATTATCCATTCTTCTGCCAAAGGATATACAGGATAACTTTTGGGATTCCAATATCGTTGAGAGTAGCCGTTGTTGCACAAAACTATGCTCAATAGGGTAGCCAATAATATGTACTTAATCTGTTTCATGTGTTTATTTTGTTTGTTTTTTAATACATTATAAATGGGTTGTAGCAGTTGCCAAACGTAGAGAAAGGCGAATGCATATAACCATTATACAATAATGGGAAATCACCTTTATCTCTTATTATCGCTATATTTAAACTTAGTATATTATCTTTCTCTGTTTTATAGTTGACTGATACTGTACCTCCAAAACTATTTATTTTTGTAGGTATAATACATCGCGAAAATGCCGGAGATAATGTGCCACCGACGTAAAATACTGTACCTTTTACAAGGAGATTCTCGCTGTGGTATGTGGCCGATACTCTTCCCGATACCATTTGGGTTTCTCTGCGTGGCGACAAATCAACTTCGTCTTTGCCTATCTCGTATCCATGAGGACCTATGTCTGAAAGGATAGAAAAACCTGCATTTATACTTATTTTGGAAGACAAATTATATGTTACCGAT
The DNA here is from genome assembly GCA_017555745.1 of Bacteroidales bacterium. Lineage (GTDB taxonomy): Bacteria > Bacteroidota > Bacteroidia > Bacteroidales > P3 > HGM05376. Next base: position 21,278 of record JAFZFU010000086.1, on the reverse strand, counting down.
GGCGATATGGCAGTGTATGCTGCAGTGGAAAATCCATTGGAAACAACTCCGCTACTCAACGTAAGATGATAGTCGAATTTTGATTGCGTACTATCAACCTGTTGTGGCGGATTTTTCCATTGCGAATATAGGCTGTTGCCGTATCCCAATGCCACTATTATTATCGATAATATTTTCAGCCTTTTGCTATTCATCAAGTATCTGATTAGTCTCTGTTATCGTCGGATAAAACTTTGGTGTAGTGCTTTAAACTGCGCAAGGTGATGGTTATAATACCTGCACCTATCAAGCAATACAACGAAGTTCTTATCCATTCAAAATTATAATTCATTACCATGCTTATTCCGTATGCTCTTATGTAGTCGACGATTACAAAGCATAATACTGTAGCAAAAAATCCGGCGTACTCGCGACGCAACACTGCCTTAAACGAGAATGGGATATTGCTTTTAACGAAGCTGCCTATCTTTGGAAAGAAAGGAGGAACTGTCATACTCCATTCGGTATATTTTTCGCCAAATTGTTTTTCCAAGAAGCATTCTTCGGCATACATAATGCGTTCGTAGTATATCCAATACAAGAGCGATATGATTATAAACAATGGTATGCTGCCAATAAATATGAGTAAGCCGGCCCACATCAAATAGTTTCCCAAATATAACGGGTGACGAACCATCGAATACATACCGGTGCTGTTTAGTTCGTTGGCTACTTGTTCTTTGGTGTTTCGACCCGAAGTGCCACGAGGAGTGGTGCCTATAGTGTAGGCTCTTATGCATAATCCTGCAAAAGATACTATTATTCCGACAACGGCAAGTATATTGAAAAGTAGGTCAACATTGCCATCAAACATTAATGCAAATACCAAATATATTTTGGTGTAGTATTTGAAAAAAATGAATGGTAATCCCAATAGAAATATGAAAACAGGTATCTGTCCGCGATAGCGAAACAAGAAAAGTCCGTTTTTCTCTAATGATTGTTTTAATGCCATAACGTTATATCAGTTTGATATATAATTTATTTAATACTATTATTTGGCCTTTGGCCTTATTATTTAATAGTGCAAATATACGCATTTTTTTCGACATATCAATGTCTTTTCCCATAAAAATAATCCGAAACAATGCCTGATTGTCTCGGATTAAGTTTTCGCTATTCCAATTTGGAGTTTGCCGGATAGTTTAATCTTTATTTATAGCTTCCGAAACATTGATTACGAAGTCGGCAGTTTTTTCGTACAAGGCATAAATTCCGCTGTAGGCAGTGCCTATTTCGTAGTTGTAGTATCCGCTTTTTATGGCTTCTAAGTGTTCGTTTCTCAATGTGTCGCGATAGTGGTTTATTTCGTGTTCCATGTTTTCGGCTGTGTCGATGTCTATTTTCGAATATTCGCCGTGTAGGTTGCTGTTCATTATATTCAGCGATTTTTCCACCATATCATACATTGTCGACAGTTTTGCAGTAAGTTGATTGTCTAAAACCACTTTGTTATCTTGTTGGTTTTGTTTCATCAGAGAGAGTTGATATATCGAATCGCCTATGCTTTCCAAGTTGTCTATTATTCTGAGCATCGAGCTTATGCGTTCGCTGCCTTGTGTGCTTATTTCGCTTTCCGATATGTGTGTAAGGTATCGGGCTATTTCTATTTCCATATTATCAGTAATGTCTTCGTATTTAGCTATTCGTGCCAAAACTTTGTCATATTCCTCACCTTTGCTTTTGTCTAAGTCTTTTAAAAATCCGAACATTTTCACCAAGCGGTCACCAAATACTTCTATCTCTTGTTTGGCTGTTTCGATGTCAAGTTCGGAAGTACTAACAAAAGTAGACGGAATGTAGCGAAGACGGAAGTTTTCGGTTTCTTCCGAATCGGGTTTTATAAGGTATGTAACTATCTTGATTATTTGAGGTATAAACCACACCATTACAAGAGTGTTTGTGATGTTAAACAACGAGTGGAATGTTGATAATGCCACAGGTATAGCTGCTGCCGACATGTATGGCGACACACCTTCGGCCATAACTGTTATGTAAGCCACAAGTTTTAGGAATGGGTAGAATACTATAAGCATCCATATTACACCTATCACGTTGAATACCATGTGCGATAGTGCCGCTCTTTTGGCAGTGCGGTTGGCTACTGCCGCCGCCAAATTGGCCGTAATGGTTGTACCTATGTTTTCGCCGAGTACCATGGCGGCGCCCACTTCGAAACTTATCCATCCTTGACTACACATTAGCAATGTGATAGCCATAGTGGCACTGCTGCTTTGAACTATAAGTGTGAGTATTGTACCTATAAGCACAAACAGTAGCACCGACCAATATCCCATATTGGAATATTGGGCTATAAATTCCAGCACGTCAGGATAGTTGTTTATATCGGGAATGCTGTCTTTCATAAATTCGATACCCAAAAACAGGAGCGAGAATCCTATTATAAATTCGCCTATTGTTTTACGTTTGCTATGTTTCGAAAATATAAATGGTATTGCTAAGGCCACGATAGGGATAGCCAATTCGGCCATCGAAAATTTCAGACCTAAGAGTGATATTATCCAAGCAGTGGCTGTGGTTCCGATGTTGGCACCCATAATTACCGCTATGGCACCCGCAAGCGAAAGCAATCCGGCATTCACAAAGCTTACAACCATTACGGTGGTGGCGCTACTGCTTTGAATTACAGTGGTAACAAAAGTTCCGGTAAGTATTCCGTTAAAAGGTTTGGAAGTCATGCGGGATAGTATATTACGCATTTTGTTTCCCGCCAATTTTTGTAGGCTCTCGCTCATCAATTTCATTCCGTATAGGAAAATCCCAAGAGAGCCAATCGTTACTAAGATATTGATAATTACATTCATAAAGTGTTTTATTTAAATTAGTTTCTAAGTGCAAAATTACTGTGATGTTGTTGCCATGTAGCAACGTTGTTGTTACATTATTGTTATTTTATTACAACGTTGTTTGAAACAATTTTTTCCGAAAAGGGGATATGTATGAGTTGAAATGTTAAAGAGAAATTTTAAATGTTAAATGCTTGGTGAATTTACATCGCGATGGCACCGATTTTTCCTCGTGATAGCGTTCGAAATTTTACCCGATGCAGGCAGAAAAACCTCGTGACGGAAAATTTGACGGTATACCATCGAGTGCTTCAAACCCGGGTGTTCTGTAGGTTGACACTATATGGTGAATAAAAGGATAATTGGGATCTTTATATAGAGAAAGAGTGTAGTTTGATAATCAATCCGTTGAGGGGGAAACCTTTCGAGAGTGCGATATTTGGACCGGATAAATTATTTTCGATTAAATATCCGATTCTCCGAGTTAAATGAATCAGAGTTAATATATGATAATTTTATTATTATCTTAAATGTTTCCATGCTGTAAAGAAATCTTTGAAAAAGGATGAATTTCAGCAATGCCGTTTGTGAATATATTATACATTGTGCAAAGAAAAAATCTCATATAAAAATAAATTTCTCGTTATCTGTTGTTATGTAAGAAAAAATGTGTATATTTGCCATTGTAATACTAATATATAAAAAGAACTTAAAGTATTAGAAATGAAAAGATTTAAGCTCATAATAATGCTTTTTGCAGTGCTTAGTTGCACGGTAAAGTCGTTCGCATCTGACGATAAAGGCTCGGTAGATGCCGGAAATCTTATTATAGGACACATAACCGACAGTTATAGTTGGCACATTTGTAGTATAGGCGAAAAGCATATATCTATTCCGTTGCCTGTGATACTTATTCACGATGGTAATTTTGATGTGTTTATGAGTAGTAAATTCCATCATGGCCACGAAAGCTACAAGGGTTATAAGATAATAGGCGGCGGTATCACCAAAGAACGAATAGTGTGTGTAGACGAGCAAGATAATATCATTTTAGATGCAGAAGGAAAAGAAGTGTCGCCCATCGATTTAAGCATTACAAAAACAGCCGCAAGTATAATAATATCCACAATATTATTGATAGTAATATTTATGTCGGTGCGTCGCAGTTGTTTAAAAACCAAAGGAAAAGCACCTAAAGGACTACAATCGTTGATAGAAATATTGGTATTGTTTATAAAAGACCAAGTGGTGTATCCCATAATGGGCGAAAAACGTACCGATAAATATTTGCCATATATCCTTACACTGTTTTTCTTTATATTTTTCTGTAACATAATGGGGTTGATACCATTCTTTCCCGGTGGGGTAAATGTTACCGGAAATATATGTGTAACAGCGGTATTGGCTATAATAACATTCTTGATTACAACATTTAGTGGCAATAAACACTATTGGAAAGATATTTTTAACACACCCGGAGTGCCATGGTGGTTAAAATGGGGTATTCCTATTATGCCTATCGTGGAATTTGTAGGTATGCTTACAAAACCTTTCGTATTGTGTGTGCGTTTATTTGCCAATATGACTGCCGGACACATCGTTATACTTGGATTCATAACACTTATATTCATCTTTGGCAATATGTCGCCGGGATTGGGTTATGGCGTATCGGTGGTATCGGTGTTGTTTAGTGTATTTATCAGTGCATTGGAGTGTTTGGTTTGCTTTATACAAGCATACGTGTTTGCCATGCTTACTACATTATATATAGGTATGGCTACCGAAGAACACCACGAAAAGCATGAGGTAGAAAAAGCATAGTAATTAATAAAGTTAAATAATAGTATTAGTAATGAAAGAAATAAAAAGCATAAGAGATATAAATTTCAAAGGCAGAAAAGTACTTTTGCGTGCTGATTTCAATGTTCCTGAAACAGAAAGCGGCGAGATAACCGACGATACACGTATACGCGAAAGTTTGCCAACTATCGAAAAACTTCTTGCCGATGGTGCCGCTATAATTATAATGTCGCACTTTGGTAGACCTAAAAATGGTTTCGAAGAAAAATATAGTTTGGCTCCTGTGGCAAAACACTTGGCCGGATTGCTTAACCACGAAGTGATTTTTACACAAGAACTATTGGGCGAAAAAGTAACCGATATAGCCAATAACCTTAAATGTGGCGAAATATTCTTGCTTGAAAACGTTCGTTTTTATCCAGGCGAAACAAAAGGCGATAAAGAATTTGCACAAGAATTGGCCAAACTTGGCGATTGCTATATAAACGACGCTTTCGGTGCAGCACATCGTGCTCATAGCAGTACTGCAACTATAGCTCAATTTTTCCCAAACGATAAATATTTCGGATTTTTGATGGAAGACGAAGTTAAACATCTAAGTCTTTTGATGCAAAATCCTCAACATCCGTTTACAGCCATCATAGGTGGTAGTAAAATATCCACTAAGATAGATATTTTGGAAAACCTTATCCCAAAGGTGGACAATATGATAATAGGTGGCGGTATGCGTTATACTTTTACTAAGGCTATGGGTGGTAAGATAGGAAAATCGTTGTGCGAAGATGATAAATTAGACGAAGCACGCCTATTGATGCAAAAGATGAAGGAATGCAATGTAAACCTTTATTTGCCTGCCGATAGTGTAGTGGCTGATGATTTTTCGAACGATGCCAACACTCAAATAGTACCAAGCGATCAAATACCCGATGGTTGGGAATCGTTGGATTGCGGCCCCGAAGCCATAAAAGCATTCGACGAAGTGATAAGCAAATCTAAAACAATATTATGGAATGGTCCTATGGGCGTATTTGAAATGCCAAACTTTGCCAAAGGAACATTTGCCGTAGGCGAGAGTGTTGCTAAAGCTACAGCCAACGGAGCATTCAGTGCTGTGGGTGGCGGCGATAGTGTTGCAGCTGTTAAGCAATTGGGCATCGGCGATAAAATGACTTACGTAAGTACAGGTGGCGGTGCTATGCTCGAATATTTGGAAGGAAAAGAGCTTCCCGGTATAGTAGCCATAATGGAATAAACAAAATAGATGATGCCAAAAAATACACAAATGATAAAGAATATAAATGCAAAAGTCACATTGTGGAGTGTGTTAGGAGTGGTGGCGCTTATTTTGATATTGATGTTTGGTATGCCTGTGTACAGAGTATGGGCTCAAGAAATGTCGGGACGTGCCGAGTATGCAAAAGCCGAGCAAAATAGAAAAATTAAAATAGAAGAAGCCAAAGCTAACCTTGAAGCAGAAAAACTAAACGCACAAGCCGAAGTGGAACGTGCCAAAGGTGCCGCTCAAGCCATTGAAATAGAAAATGGAAAACTTACTCCTACGTATATTCAATACCTTTGGGTAAGACAACAAGGCAGTAATAATGTTGAAAAAATAATATATATACCAACAGAAGCCAGCATGCCTATATTGGAAGCAAAAAACTAACATATTAAATGTTGACTTGTTATAAATAGGCAAAACAAAACGAATGTGTAATCCTTATAATGAATTGCACATTCGTTGTTTTATCAAATAGAATAGCTATGAAAGACATACAGTTGCGAGCCATCGAACCCGGCGATATAGATATCATATACACTTGGGAAAACGACCAAACAATATGGGAGAGTAGCGACACTCACACTCCTTTTTCGAGGTATATGTTGGAACAGTATATAATATCGGCGCAGAGTGTAGATATACAGTCGTCTAAACAACTCCGCTTGATTATAGACATGAATATAAACGGCAAGATGGTAGCAGTGGGGTGTGTGGATATATTTGATTATGATGTGTTTCACCATCGTGCAGGAATAGGAATACTTATAGATGAAAACCATCGAGGTCGAGGCTTGGCCTCGGAGGCAATAAATAAGGTGTGCAACTATTGTCGAATACATTTGAATATGCATTCACTTTACGCCAATATACGCCACGACAATATTGCGAGTATTAAAGCCTTCGAAAAAAATGGTTTTGAACTAATAGGGATCAAAAAGGATTGGACACTGACCCCTACGGGATATTGCAACGAATGTATGATGCAAAAGATATTGGAATAAATAGAATAAGATTATATGTCGAAGTCGAAAGATAAAATATCGCAAAAACAAGTGCTGATAGGAATAGGTGCATTGTGTGTTATAGTGCTCGGTGTGTTTATAGGAGTTTACAACTTTCTTAAACACAATAATGTGCCTATAACAGAGGATTATTATATCTACATAAACCACGATGCCGCTTATCGCGATGTGGTAGACAGCCTTAAAGCACATAATTGTATAGTGGATTCGACATTTTTTAATTGGCTTGCTCATCGCAAAGAGTATCCTAAAAACATAAAACCCGGCAGATATAAAGTGGTGCCTAATATGAGTATCAATACATTGTTGAACAATTTGCGTTCTGGCAACCAAGATCCGTTAAAGGTGGTGATAGGCAAGTTTCGTTCGAAAGATAAGATGGCGCAACTGCTATCGCGTAAGTTGGAGTTCGATTCGGCAGACTTTATGAGTGCTATAAACGATGAAGCACTATTGGATACAATGGGACTTACAAAAGAAACCGCTTTGGCACTGTTTATCCCAAACACCTACGAGGTGTATTGGAATGTAACTCCCAAAGATTTTCTTTGGCGTATGTATAAAGAAAAAGAAAGTTTTTGGAACAAGAAGAATAGAAGAGATAAGTTAGAGAAAATGAATTTGACAGAGGTAGAGGTAATGATATTGGCCTCTATAGTGGATGAAGAAACGAACAAAAACGACGAAAAACCATTAGTGGCAAGTGTATACCTCAACCGTTTGCGTAAGGGCTACCTTTTGCAAGCCGACCCAACTGTACGCTTCGCCGTCAACGACTTTTCTATACGCAGGGTACTACGAAAGCATTTAAGATACGACAATCCCTACAATACATATATGTATAAGGGATTACCTCCTGGGCCTATATGTATTCCTTCAATAGCCTCGATAGACGCAGTGCTTGAGGATAAGCAAACCAAGTATATGTTCTTTTGTGCCAAAGAAGATTTTTCGGGTTATCACAATTTTGCCGAAGGCCACGCCGAACATGTACAAAATGCCCGCAAGTTCCAAAAAGCCCTCAACGAACGAAAGATTTTTAAATAAAATTTCAAGGAATAATATACACTCGTAAACTATGTGGTTTACGACCTTTAACTCCCATGGTTTTGATGCCTAACCATGGGAGTTTGAGTTGCAAACCGCATACTTAGTATTGCTATATGCGCGAAGAAGCACTCTTTTGTATAAGAAATGTGTTTGAATACTATATAAACCTTTTCTAACTAATTAAACAGAGAGCTTTAAGCGTTATATGATAGATAGTGTATATGTTGTAAATCAGAAAGTTTTTTATATGTATGAAAAATATGTCTTTTTTATTTTGAGTATGTGCCAAAATATTCGTATCTTTGCAGATTATTTAAAAAGAAAATATGATGAAGAGATTTTTATGTTTGATATTCTGTATAGGCATGGTGGTATGCCATGCACAAAATAAAGGAGGCCTCTCAGCCAAGGTATTTTTAAAAGAAACTACATCAAAGTCGTTTTCGAAAGATAGGGTAGATGCTCTTAAAAAGCAATACCCCATTGTGTCGCAAAAAGGAGTAGATTATGTGGCAGTGGTGGCTACTGTGGCTGAAAATTTCGATAAAGAAGAATTGCAAAAAGAAGGTATAAGAGTAAACTCCCGCATAGGTGATATAGTATCAATGCGTGTACCTATAAGCAAAATGAATTGTTTGGAAGTAAACTCAAAAATATTGCACTACGATATTGCACGCAGGGTAGTACCACAATGCGATTTAGCTACCTACGATACACGTGCCGACAGTGTACAAAAAGGTCTTGGACTTCCAACCGGATATATGGGAAATGATGTTTTGATAGGTATAACCGATTGGGGTTTCGATTACACTCATCCCAATTTTTATGATACTACCTATAAGCAATCGCGCGTATACAAAGCTTGGGATCATTTCAAATTGTCGGGTCCTGCTCCTCAAGGTTTTGATTATGGTACAGAATATAGCACTTCTGAACAGATAAAAGCAGCCAAATGTGACACTTTTGGATTATATGGCTATGGAACACATGGAAGTCATGTGGCAGGTATAGCCGGTGGAAGTGGAGTCGGTACTCCTTATAGAGGCATGGCTCCGGGTGCAAAATATTTGTTTGCATCGTTTTTACTAGACGAGGCTGCTGCCTTGGACTGCTTTGCATGGATGAAGAATCAAGCCGATAGTGCCAATAAAAGATTGGTGATAAATATGAGTTGGGGTATGTATTCGATGGGTAGTTTAGACGGTAATTCGATGCTTAGCCGTGCTATAGATACTTATTCTGAACAAGGTGTTACCTTTGTGTCGAGTGCCGGAAACAATGGTGATGAGAAATTTCATATAAGTAAATCGTTTAATGACACAATAGATACATTGCGTACAGTGGTAGAGTTTCATGGTTCGGGTATAGGACAGTCGGTTACATTTTGGGGCGAACCCTATAAAAGTTTCGAAGCCGGACTGGCTATAGCTCTAAACGATTCCATATTAGTCTCATCTCCGTTCTATTCCACAGCCGATGATAGAGTTTTGATAGATACTTTTGTGTGTGTGGGAACCGATACGATACCTTATCGTATAACCAAAGATGCTGAAGACTATAATAGTCATCGTCCATGTTGGGTACTTACTATAATGAGGTTTAATCCCAATTATGATTTGCATGTATTTGCCACCACAACCAACCAAGTATTGCATGGCTGGAATTTGGTAGAGTTGGAAAATCATGCGGGCAATTGGGGAACAGCATTCTCGTCAAACAGAATACCAGGCTATATAGGAGGCGATTATTATTATGGAATAAGCGAGCCATCATGTGCCGAAAGTTGTATTACCGTTGCCGCACATAATCCCGATAGAAAGGATGGACGTACTGGTGTTATAGCAAGTTTTTCGAGTTATGGTCCGGTATTTGGTGAAAGATATGTCAAACCGGATATCTCAGCTCCTGGTATGAATATATGTTCTTCGATGAGCTCATTTACTACAGAAACGTATACAGCGGTAAAGACGGTATTCTTTAAACAAAAATCATATTCTTTTGCAAGACTTTCGGGTACATCTATGTCATCTCCGGCCGTTACAGGTGTTGTAGCCTTGATGCTCGAAGCCAATCCTTATCTTACACCACATAAGATAAGAGAGATAATAATACAAACAGCACGTAATGACGATAAAACAGGAGACTTGTCTGATTCAACAAGTGTTCGTTGGGGATATGGAAAGATAGATGCAATGGCAGCAGTGGAAAAAGCATTGGAATATGTTTCTATACAACAACCTATAGTGTCGACTCCAGATATTACAATATATCCAAATCCTACCAAAGATCGTATATATATCGACTATGGCAAGGACGAGAACATTGATATATACATCTATACAATAGATGGTAAGTGTTTGATGCAAGTATCCGACATGTCGACCAAAGAATTGGATGTTCAACATCTATCGGCAGGCATTTATTTTATAAAGATAAAGATGCTTGATAATGTAATAACAAAGAAAATGATAATAACTAAATAGTTATGTTGGTAAATCTTTTTAGAAAGAATTATATTAATCAATATTTGTTTATACTATTGATAAGTATTCCTCTGTGGATTGGGAGTTTTATTAATCCCCAACCTATGGAGGAATATGTGTCGTTCTCATATCTGTATAATTTGTTTTATATCTTACTGAGTCCTTTTCCTTTGTTCAGTACCATACTTGCCTACATAATGGTTTTGTTGCAAGGATTTTTCTTCAATCAAATACTTAATAGGCATAACTTAGTCTCCAATACTACTTTATTGCCAATGTTTTTGTATGTATTGTTTTCATCGTCAGTATCAATACAAAACTTAAATCCTATATTGTTTTTTACTCTGTTTATACTTATAGCCATCAATCGTTTGATGGATTGCACCAATACTCCGGACGTTCAAAACAAGATATTTTCGGCGGCTATATTGGTATCTGTTGCATCGTTGTTTTGCATACAGTCTATTTATTTTCTTCTACTTTTACCAATCACACTTATTATATTTAAAATATATTATTGGAGAGAATGGACTACTATTTTATTTGGGTTTGCATTTCCTCAAATAATATTGATATTATATGCTTTTTTTACTGATAAGTTAGAGATGTTGTTGTACTCACTCAAAAGTTATATAACATCAATCTCCTTCACTGTTGATGTTACAAATAAAGTAGCACTAATAACCAATATATTTATATTATTGGTATTTACAGTGTCGTTTTTTGTTTATTTGATAAGTTCGACGGATAGCATTGTGGCTTATCGCAAGAAAACAGCTATAATATCGTGGACTTTTATAATTGGAATAGTATTAGCTTTGTATACATACGTGATGCCGTTGCCTATTCAAATATTTGCTATTCCGTTTTCATTCTTTATATCTCGATATATTTTGAAATTCAGATATAAGGCTATATTTATAGACATTATATTCTTGTTATTAGTCTGTGCATTGTTTATCAATGTCTATTTGGTGTAATATGTAAATTAAAGATAAAGGAATATGTTGTTATCTCAATATACCGACAATAGAATAGAGGCAGGATGCGACGAAGCCGGACGTGGTTGTTTGGCAGGTCCGGTGTGTGCCGCAGCTGTGATATTACCAAAAGGTTATGAGAATGCTATGCTCAACGATTCGAAAAAATTGACTGCCAAGCAACGTTCCAATCTCAGACAAACCATAGAGCAAGAGGCATTGGCATGGGCTGTAGCCTTTGTAGATAATAACGAAATAGATGAGATAAATATTTTAAACGCTTCTTTTCTTGCAATGAATAAAGCTATAGAAATGTTATCGATACGTCCAGAATTGTTGTTGATAGATGGCAATAGGTTTAAAACAAATACAGACATAGAGTTCAAGTGTATTGTAAAAGGTGATGGATTGTATGAATCTATAGCCGCTGCTTCGGTATTAGCTAAATGGTATAGAGATGCTTATATGATTAAATTGCACGAAGAATATCCTTGTTATGATTGGAAATCAAACAAAGGGTATCCTACCAAGAAACATTATGAGGCAATAGAGGTTAATGGGATTACATGCTATCATCGAAAAAGTTTTTCCTTGGAAAGACAATTAAAAATAAAATTTCAATAAAATATAATAGGAGTCATGATTGAAAGAATAAGGAAGATACGACATAAAAGAATAGTGAAACAATTATTTTCGTTGAAGAGAATGAAAATAATGCATAGTTTTGACTCTGTAAAAACCATAGGTATAGTTGTAGATATTACTACTGAAGATAATTGGAAACAACTAAGCTATATGGTAAGGAAATTCGAAAAATTGGGTAAGAAAGTTTATTTGCTTGCTCGTAAAAATGATAAGACTAAAACTACTCAATCGGATTTTATTATTACAAATACAAATGTCCTAATACTGCATACCAAGACTGATTTTAATTTTTGGGGTATCCCCAAACCTTTGGTTTTAAAACCTTTTTTTGACAAAAAGTACGACATATTGATAGATATGACAGCTAATAATGGCGACTTTTTCCCGATTTACGTTGCATTACATGCTTTGTCGGATTTGAGAATTTCGCGTAGCAACGATAATGATGAAAATAAAAAAATATACGATTTGTTATTAAAAATGGAACCGAATGCTTCTGATTATAATTTTTTAGAGCAATTGGTACGTTACTTAACTATGATAAATAAATAAGATATATAATATGAAAACAAATTTCACCGGTACAGGAGTTGCACTTGTTACTCCATTTCGCAAACAAGGTACTATTGATTTTAGTACATTAGAAAAATTGATTGAAAATTTGATAGTAGCAAATGTTGATTATATAGTGGCATTAGGAACAACAAGCGAAGCCGCTACTATGAATGAAAAAGAACGTGCTGCTGTTATTGACTACATTTTGGAAGTGGTTAATGGCCGATTGCCTATTGTGTTGGGTATAGGTGGAAACAACACTTTAGATATAGTAGATAAAATAAAGAATACCAATTTTTCGGGAATAGATGGTATATTATCTGTTTCGCCGTATTACAATAAACCACAACAACGTGGCATCTATCTTCATTATAAAAGCATATCGGAAGTATCGCCGGTGCCTATTATAATGTACAATGTTCCCGGAAGAACAGCATGTAATGTTACTGCAGAAACGACATTACAAATAGCTGCCGATTGTCCTAATATTATAGCAACTAAAGAAGCTTCGGGAAATATGGCACAAGTGATGGAAATAATACGCAACAAACCGGCCGGTTTTTCGGTTATATCGGGCGACGACGCTTTAACAATGCCTATGATGTCGGTAGGCGCAACCGGCGTGATATCTGTGGTGGCAAATGCATTTCCAGAAGAAATGTCGCAAATGGTTAATTATTGTTTGAGAAGTGATTTCAATAACGCTTTGCCATTACACTATAAATTGTTGCCTATTATTAATGCCTTATTTGAAGAAGGTAATCCAGCCGGTGTGAAAGCCGCATTGGAAATAAAAGGTATGATATCTAACAATTTGCGTTTACCTCTTACAAAAGTAAGTAAAACATTGTACAATAAATTGTCAACATTAATAGCAAATCTATAAAGGATAATGACCTACGATTTGTCGAAAGCAAAGGAGCGGTTCGCTAACGATTTGTTTGCAACAGATGTTACCGGAATAGAGATAATAGATGTTGGTGAGTTATATGCCAAGTGTACGCTATTGTTACAACCCAAACATTTAAATGCTATGGGTGCTGTAATGGGTGGTGTAATATATACTTTGGCAGATTTTGCTTTTGCAGTTGCCGCCAATTACGATACTTTGGATATGGTTTCTATTTCCGGAGACATAAAGTTTTTAAGTTCTACTAATGGCAATGTATTATATGCTGAAGCAAGATGTATAAAAAAGGGTCGTAGAAATTCTTTTTTCGATATTGATGTTACCGACAATAATGGTAAATTAGTGGCAAAAGTATCGATACTTGGAGCAAAAATACTAAATGTTTGATGAATATATTGAATAAAATTATATATATATTATTGGTGTCGCTGTTTGTATATTCGTGCAATATTTCGAATAACAATGTAGATAAGATACAATTTACGGGTAATGCACAAGGTACATATTATGCAGTTACCTACTATGATAGTTTGAGTCGTAATTTTCAACCTCAAATAGATTCTTTATTGAATGATTTCGATCAAATAGCATCGTTGTGGGTAGATTCTTCGCTATTGCGACGAATAAATTCTAACCAAACATCAATCTTAAATCCTTTGATGATCGATCTGATTGATAAATCGATGTATATATCACAACTCACCGAAGGATATTTTGATATCACAGTCGGTAAACTGGTAAATGCATGGGGATTTGGTTTTTCCAATCCTTTGGCTTTGGATACATTTATTGTTGATAGTCTTAAACAATACGTAGGTTATGGCAAAATACATGTTGAAGATAGTGTTTTGCTAAAAGAAAATTCAAACATAGAGATTGATTTCAATGCTATAGCACAAGGTTATTCATCCGATTTGATAGCCGACTTTTTGTTATCAAAGGGAATAAAGAATCTTTTGGTAGATATTGGAGGCGAGGTAGTGGCAAAAGGCTATAAACCTAATGGCGATACGTGGATTGTAGGTATAGAAAAACCTGCCGACAATAAATATAGTAACCAGCAGATAGACGTTAAAATCAATCTCGATAATATGTCAGTAGTAACTTCGGGTAATTATCGTAAGTATTACGAAAACAATGGAGTTAAATACTCGCACACCATCAATCCTTTTACAGGCTTTCCGGTGGCGCATACGTTGTTAAGTGTGTCTGTGTTGGCTCCTAAGGCATGGGAGGCCGATGCTATGGCTACAGCTTTTATGGTAATGGGATTGGAAAAATCATTAGAATTTTTAGAAAAGAATCCTATATGTGAGGCGTATTTTATATATAACCAAGATGGCGAATATAAAACATACAGCACTGAAGGATTTAAAACTGTAATTATAAAATAATCAAAAACTCAAAAAAAACTGATTTTATTATGAAATCAATGACAGGGTTTGCAAAAACTCAATTTGAAATAGAAAATAGAACATACTCTGTTGAGATAAAGACTCTCAATAGTAAACAATTGGACATAAATACCAAATTGCCCATATTGTTTCGCGACAGAGATTTGGAGATAAGATCGTTGTTGAATGTATTGACAAGAGGTAAGGTCGAATTTATTATTGTTGAAGACACTGATAAGTCGAAAAATGTGTCGAAACTTAATTTTGATGTGGCTCAAACCCATTACAACGAATGTTTGAAACTTCAACAGATGTTAGATACGAAAGCCGATAATTTGTTATCGGTAGTGCTTTCGCAGTCTGATGTGTGGGAAATTGCCGAAACAAAAGAAATATCCGATGAAGTATGGCAAACAATAGTAGATAATATTAAAACTGCCACAGTTTTGGTGGAAGAGTTCCGACTACATGAAGGCGAGATATTAAAAAAAGATTTTATACATCGCATTAATCTTATCGAAGAAAATTTAGATAAAGTATCTGTTTACGAAAACGAACGCATGAATACCGTAAAGGAACGTATACGAAAATACTTTGCTGATTTCGAATTGTCGGTAGATGAAAACAGATTTGAACAAGAACTTATATATTATCTCGAAAAATTTGATATCACAGAAGAGAAAGTACGTTTGAGAAAACATATCGACTACTTTAAAGAAATACTTGATGAGAATGAAAACGGTAAAAAGTTAGGTTTTGTGGTGCAAGAAATAGGACGAGAAATAAACACATTAGGCTCTAAAGCAAACCATGCCGATATACAACGTATAGTGGTAGAAATGAAAGATGAATTAGAAAAAATAAAAGAACAATTAGGTAATATACTATAACTAAATAACGAGACAAAATGAAAAAGATACTTGGAATGGGGAATGCACTAACCGATATTTTGGTGCGCCTTGATGACGATAAACATTTAGAAAGTTTAAACTTACCCAAAGGTAGTATGCAACTTGTTGATGAAGTGCAGAATGCTAAAGTGCAAGAATATATACATACTATGGACAAGCAAATGATAGCCGGCGGTTCTGCAAGCAATACTATGAGAGGTATAGCCTGCTTAGGTGGCAATGCTTCATTTGTGGGTATGGTAGGTAACGATGCTATAGCTAAGGTTTTTGAAACCGAATTAAAAGAAACCGGTGTTAATGCCAAATTGTTTTCGAGCAATGTGCCAAGTGGTACTGCTACCACGTTTATATCGGCTGATGGCGAAAGAACATTTGCCACTCATCTTGGAGCTGCCATAGGCATGACTGCCGATATGATTACTCCCGAAATATTCAAAGGATACGATATATTCCATATTGAAGGATATTTGGTACAAAATCATGATCTTATACGCAAAGCTATACATATTGCAAAGTTTCATGGCTTGAAGATAAGTTTGGATTTGGCAAGCTATAATGTGGTAGAAGAAAACTTAGAGTTCCTTCGTTCAATAGTAGCTGATTATGTAGATATTCTTTTTGCTAATGAGGAAGAAGCATTGGCATTTACCTCTAAACAACCCGAAGAGGCTCTTGACGAAATAGCCGAGATGTGTGAGTATGCTATAGTAAAAGTGGGTAAAAAAGGTTCCATGATTAAACACAATGATGTAATAACCACAGAGGGAATTACCGACAATAAACGTGTCGATACCACAGGCGCTGGCGATTTTTATGCTGCAGGATTCCTATATGCTTTGGCCAATAACTATTCTATTGAAGATGCTGCTCGTTATGGTAAGATACTATCGGGCAATATCATCGAGGTGGTAGGGGTGAAGATGAGCGATGAACAATGGAATGATATTCGCAAAATGTTGTAATAATGTAATGTAGTAATGTAGTAATTTTTTGAGATAGGAAAAATGATTAAACCCGAAACCATAGAAAAAATAATGGATGTTGTCCGCATAGAGGATATCGTAAGCGAATTTGTTTCTCTCAAACGACGAGGAGCAAATCTATTGGGATGTTGTCCGTTTCACAACGAGAAAACTCCTTCGTTTACTGTATCTCCTGCCAAAGGCATATTCAAATGTTTTGGCTGTGGCGAAGCCGGCAATAGCGTGCATTTTCTTATGAAGCACGAGCATTTTTCCTATCCCGAAGCTTTAAGATACATTGCTAAAAAATACAATATAGATATTGAAGAGGAGGCTCTTTCGCCTCAAGAATTAGAAAAACAAACCGAACGTGAAGCATTGTTTAATGTGTCGGAGTTTGCTCAAAAGTATTTCGCCGATATATTGTTTAACGATGATATGGGCAAAGCCATAGGGTTAAGCTACTTTTACGAACGCGGTTTGACAGACAATATCATACAGCGCTTTGGATTGGGATACTGTGTAGACGAATGGGACAACTTTACCAAACATGCTACATCCAATGGATATTCAAGAAATGTATTGGAAAAGACCGGATTGACCATATATAAAGATGATGGTAAAAGCTATGACCGTTTTCGTGGTCGAGTGATGTTTCCGGTATATAGTGTAAGTGGTAAAGTGTTGGGCTTTAGCGGTAGAATTTTATCTTCCGAAAAGCAAGCTGCCAAGTATGTCAACTCGCCTGAAAGCGAGATATACAATAAGAGCCGTACTCTATATGGCATATATCAAGCCAAAGGTGCTATATCTAAAAACGATCTTTGCTATTTGGTGGAAGGTAATATAGATGTGATAACTCTACACCAAGCCGGAGTCGAAAATACGGTAGCAAGTTCGGGAACAAGCCTTACAACCGAACAAATCAGGCTTATACACCGCTATACTAAAAATATAACTGTATTATACGATGGTGACCCTGCCGGTATAAAAGCTGCTCTTCGGGCAGTTAATATGCTACTCGAAGAGGGTATGAATGTGAGGGTAGTACTATTTCCCGATGGCGAAGATCCAGATAGTTATACTCGCAAATATGGGTCTGAAGCCATACAGAATTATGTAACCACTCAGGCTACAAATTTTATTGTCTTCAAAACAAAAATACTACTTGAAGATACCAAAGGTGACCCAATAAAGAAGGCCGAACTTATAAAAGACATAGTGGAAACCATAGCTTTGGTTCCCGAAATAATAGAACGAAACATATATGTAAAAGAGTGTGCTTCGATATTGGATGTGTCGGAGCAAACCTTAGCCACCGAACTTGCCAAACGTATATACAACAACCGTAAAAAACAAGGCGAAAAAGAGTTAGCCCAACAAACTGTTGATAATACTCCCACAGCAAACACCGCCGAAGATACAACTCCACAAACCTCCACCCCCATAGTGGATATGGAAAAGGTGAAGCGTGACTTGTTGGATTCTATGTACTCCAAAACCGAAATACCTCAAGAACAAAAGATAATAAGTTTATTGCTAAACTACGGCGATGTGGTAATGAAAGGTAATGTAGTAGATGAAGACGGCAATATGCAAGAGGAAGAATATTATGTGGCAACTCAGATAGTGGGCGATATATTAAGCGACGAACTAGGATTCGAAAACCCTATATATCAAGAGATATTTGATATATACAAAAACAAGATATTGGAGGGAGAGATTATAAACAGTTCGTATTTTTTCGACCTCAACCGCGAGGATATTACTAATATGGTGGCCACCATGATGGTTAATCCTTATAATATAAGCAACAATTGGTTTACAAAGTATCAAATATATGTGCCCTCATATCAAGAAAATTTGGAAAAAGATATAAAGCAAGGTCTATTGCGTTTTAAACAATTGAAACTAGAAGATAAAATAAAAGCACTATCCGAAGAACTTAAACATAACCCGACTGACGATGATATGATGATAACGCTTTATAAGATAGAAAGCCTCAAAAAAATAAAACAAATGATATGCAAAGAACTTAGCCAAATAATAACCGGCTGATTTATTGTTTGTAAAAATTCATCTCATCAATGTATTTTACCACAGAGTCGGGTACTATATATTTGATTGATTTCCCATCTTTGATACATGCCCTTATATAGCTCGACGAAATATCCATCATAGGTGCTTGGACCATAGACACATTTTTATGTTTCTCAAGTTCGCAACCCAAATAATTTGGTCGCGGATACACATATATTTTGTAGTTACTCAAAATATAGTCATAATTGCGCCATTTTTCAAAAGTACACAAATTGTCGCTACCCATTATAAGGCAAAATTCTTTGTCGGGGTACTTCTCTGAAATATGTGTAAGCGTAAGCGAAGTATACGAGGGCTTGGGTAAATGAAACTCTTCGTC
The DNA here is from genome assembly GCA_017555745.1 of Bacteroidales bacterium. Taxonomy (GTDB): domain Bacteria; phylum Bacteroidota; class Bacteroidia; order Bacteroidales; family P3; genus HGM05376. The sequence continues at coordinate 2,019 of JAFZFU010000086.1, read as the reverse complement.
GCAGGCTCGGAAGTTGTAATTGTCATCTATAGCCTCTCTAACCATTTGTAAGCGATGATGATCGGCAAGTAGTGTACGTTGGTCTTTTAACGGATTTTGTGGCGACACCACAAACCATACCTGTGTTATATCGGTATTTTCGATTATTGAATTGGCTATGGCTAAATGGCCTATATGTATAGGATTAAACGAGCCGAAATACAGCCCTATTTTGTTTTTCGACTTTGTTTGCGACATAACAAGTCAGCATTTCTTAAACTATTAATAATAACGATAGTTGGTTATAAAATCGATGTATTTCAAACGATTGCGCTTGAAAGTGAATATTTGTGCAAACTCGCCGCCGGCCGATACTATGCGTAATACATTAATGTCGGCAATATATGTTTGAGGAAAAGCACGGAAAAAAGCCATAAATACATCTTTCTTGCTCATGCCCACACATACCTTTAAACGTAATTTTATGGCAGGGTCGGTAATATGCCCTCCTATGATTTCCATTTTACCGGTGTTGATACTCGAATAAGTATCGATATAGCTATCGTCCAAACGTTTGATATTTGTTACAGGAACTCTTAATGAATCACTGAAAAAACTACGATAATTCATTTGTCGGTACCAATCCAAGTTAGAGCGGTTGATATAAGCATCTACCGAGTTGAATTTACCTACAGGATAGTGAACATATTCTGACCTACAGATAACAAACATTGTATCATCAAATATCTTTATATCCTTTACCTGATACTCATCTTTGGCATACGATTCCATACGCATCGAGCGTGCTCGTTGGCTTATATTTTGTGCTTCTACATTGCAAATACTTAACAAAGCTATGGCTATCAAGGCTATTTTTTTCATCTTATTATCGTTTATTTATAGTTATATATACATTTTAACTGTTTGATATAGTGTAACAAATAAAATATAACGTTGTTATTCGCCACTCTATAACAACTTGCAAAAATACGAAAAAAAACTGATATATGGAATTATTTTGCCAACTAAAATTTCTTTTTCCTTAATCAATCATTCATTTACTTATGCCTGTCCTTTTCCATTTACTTTATACTTGTTATTGATGTATTAGCCCGGTTTATTTATTTGCCTACTGTAAAACTTATTTTTCCTTACTATAAAACTTCTCGATATCCACTATAAAAGTAAATACCAAGGCTTGGGACGAATATCCCAAGCCTTGGGATATAAAAATACAGTGGAGATAAACAATTTTTATAGTGGGTATACGTTTCTTTTGCACTAGGGAAAACAAATAATAGCAGTATGGATTTCTCTACCACACCGACGTATAAATAGTATAGCAACTATAATAATTTATTAACCAATATAATAGAAAGACAATATGGCAAGGTTTATAAAACGCGAAATGCCCGACTTAAACAAAGACGGCAACCCCAAGGTTTACTATAAGATGGAGACCTACAGAAATTACAGCCACGACGAGTTTGTAAAATACATGATACGAGGCGGAGTGGGAATATCGGCTTCGATGGTGGAGGCTGTGCTTACGCAGGTTACAGAAAAGTTGGCCGACCTGCTTGGCATGGGCTATACAGTAACCATTGATGGGATAGGTACTTTCAGCACCAAGTTGGGGCCAAGCAGAGGTAAAGAAGTAGAAGACCTCGAAGCCTCTAAAGGCAAAAGAAATGCAGCAAGTGTGGAGGTAACGGGAGTTAACCTCAGAGTAGATAAAGAGTTGGTAAAAGAAATAAACCGCTCTTGTCATTTGGAACGCTCCGGCGAGCAACGCATACAAAAGTCGCCATACACCGAAGCCCAACGCCTCGAGCGTGCAAAAAAATACCTCGAAACCCACGGGCAAATGACCATACTTGCATATTCCGACATTGTCAAACTATCCAAAAGTTCGGCACACCGCGAGCTACACAAGTTCGTAAAAGACCCTTCCTCCGGCATAACCTACACCGGCCGTGGTCCTACACGTGTGTTTGTTTTGCAAAAAGAAAACAACGAATAGCTTATAACTAAATCGGT
>JAFZFU010000085.1 GCA_017555745.1 Bacteroidales bacterium | reverse complement strand
ACTGCGAGATAGAAACCGACGAAGAGTTCGACATCGACAAGCTTGAATTAAACATATTCAACTGTATGCCCAGAGCCGGAAGCGACATAATAGATGCATACGCACATATACTTATGTTCAGCACAATATCGTACAACAATGTGGAATACAAACTAAAATATGGTCCCACCTCCTGCAAGAGTACCGACCTGGTGTGGGGTTCCGACCCCATGATGGAAAAGATAAAAAAGAGAACTATACGCCGACTGATAAACATATTGGACTGCATTGAAGAAGACGAAGAACAATCCTCGGCAAAACCAAACATCGCACCCGAAGAAACAAAAGACGGGGATAAAGATGAATAATATTCAGTGGCTGCTTTACCAATAAGAAGGATACAATAAAATCTGCATCACGAGGAAAATAAATCTACCTCGTGATGTTTTTGGAAAAACCTCGCGAGGAAAATTCAACTACATCACGAGGGATTTTTAAGTAAGGCAATTTCTAAAAATTGCTTTGCAAGTAATTTATGGAATTTTGCTAGAAAGATTTCTGTTTTCTTTTGATTGAGCATAGCGGGCTATACGATTGAAAAAGAAATCGAAAGATTTCGGCAAAAAACATAAAGGACGCAAAAGTTCTAAAAAAATATCGAAGTAGTCTAAACGTGGAATTTTTAGAAGTTGCCGTAATATATCAGCATAATTTTGACAGTATATCATCACAGTCATAACACCCTATCATGAAGCAATCGACAATAGGGTATAAAAAAAATTGCATTTGTATTTAATTTTTTTCTCATTTCGGCTATATATATACATAACTATTAAATAAAGTATCGTTATGACAAACATCAGAAAGCAAACCGAAGCAATGCACAACGTAATCAATTCGATAAAATCGAGCAGAACCGAAAGCGACATATTAGCACCCGTAAAAGACGAGTTTGGCTGCATATATAGTGCCGATGGCCTACGCTTGATAAAAATGACCGACAGCAAAGTTAAGTCATACACCGTAAAAGACACCGTGCAAGTAGTATGCGACAACGCTTTCAGCGACTGCAAGCAACTACGCACCATCGAGCTTCCAAACAGCCTTATCACCATAGGCCTCAAAGCTTTTGCCAACTGCCGTATGCTACGCAATGTAACACTGCCACTGTCGTTGCAACACATAGCTACCCACGCCTTCGAAGAATGCCATTCGTTAAAAAGCATAACTATACCACAATCCGTAACAGTAATAAGCTACAACGCCTTTGCACATTGTAGCAAACTGACCAATGTAGATATCCAAGCACAGATAGACTTCATACCAGCCATGTGCTTCCACTCCTGCACATCGCTAAAAAGCGTATCGCTCCCCCACAGCCTGACCACTATCGGCTGCAATGCCTTCGGCTCGTGCACTTCGCTTGCCGAAATAGAACTGCCACACAACGTAAACGCCATATTGCCAAGTGCTTTTATAAGCTGTACAGCATTGCACGAGATACAGATTCCGAAATCCGTAACCAACATTCCAGCCAACTGCTTTGCACGATGCACATCGCTCGAAAACATACACCTGCAAAACCCAACCACCGAAATAGACCCAACAGCATTTGCATACACAAAGAAAGTAAAAGTACAATATATAAACAAAATCTCAGTTATTAACCAATAAAAAACGAAACAGCCATGAATAAGAAACGCTTATATTTTGATATGGACGGCGTGCTTGTAGATTTTGAAACAGGCATAGCCAAGCAAAGCCCCGAAACACTTAAAGAATACGAAGGTCGCTACGACGAGATACCCGGCATATTCGGCCTTATGGAGCCTATGCCCGGAGCCATAGAAGCAGTGCATAAGCTAAACGAGCACTACGACTGCTACATACTATCCACAGCACCATGGAACAACCCCTCGGCATGGAGCGACAAAGTAAAGTGGGTAACACGCTACCTTGACGACGTATTTCATAAACGAATGATTATCACACACTGCAAGAATCTGTGCAAAGGCGATATAATAATCGACGACCGCGACAAGAACGGCACCAAAGACTTTGAAGGAGAATGGATACAATTCGGCTCCGCCCAATACCCCGACTGGGAAACCATAGTGGAGTACCTATTACCCGAAAACAAATAATACTTTGACAATCAAAAATAAATGTGTAACTTTGCAAAGTGATTTGAATAGAATAAAAATAGCAACTAATTTATAACAAATAGTATGAGTATAGGATTGAGAGAAAACGACTACATACGTTTTAAACACTTATTGGAATATTTTGTAGCTCATTTGGAATATATTCGAGAGTATAAAGATAACACAAGAGGTTACAATGAATATATTGAACCTGTTCTAGAAAACTTTAAAAGAACAGGACAAGGCTACAAGGGATTTGAAATTCAAAATCAAATTTCAAATTGGTGTGAATACAAACCATATAATAGAATTTGTATAACCGTTCGAAAAGATCAATACCCTAATAATGGTTGTTATTTACATTGGGAAGGAACCGATATAAACATAATAGCAAAGTGGAATCAAGAAAAAACATCAATTGAATCATTAACAATAGCAAACATTCCAAAAGAAGTTAATGAAAATCTCAACGAATTAGGTCTGTACAACAATACAGTTCCAAACGATAACCTAATTAACTTCTTCAATACATATATAGAAGCATATTCAGAAAAACATTATAATACAATAAATAAAATGGAAGAATACGTAAACTTATTAAAATCCAACCACAACCTCATCCTTACGGGTGCTCCCGGTACCGGTAAAACTTATTTGGCCAAAGAAATAGCAAAAGCTATGGATGCTGAATATAAAGTAGTTCAGTTCCATCCTTCCTATGATTATACTGACTTTGTAGAAGGCTTGCGACCAATTAAAGAGGGCAGTACATTGGGCTTCCAAAGAAAAGATGGTGTGTTCAAAGAATTCTGCAAGAAGGCGCTTAACTCTCTGATTAAGTCATCATTTGATTATGCATACGATGCATTAATAGACAATATCAAGAAGGGGAATATAAAGACCATACGGTTAAAGACAAAGGAATCTGCAGAATTGCATATCAGAGGAAATGATAGCATTGGGTGGTATTCTGAAACGGAAAAGAACAACAAGTCTTCCAATCTTGTTTCCAAAGACCGAATGAAGAAACTCTTCGATGTCTATAATACACTTGAGAAACTAAATGAATTATCAAATATTAATGAAAGTATCCAGTCTATTATCGGCGGATGTGATTCATCTTATTATTGGGGAGTATTAAACTATTTGTTAGAAAATAATTCATTTCAATCCAAACCATACGTTTTCATCATAGATGAAATAAATCGAGGTGAAATTTCCAAGATTTTCGGTGAACTTTTCTATTCTATTGATGCCGGTTATAGAGGAGAGAATGGAAAGGTCGATACACAATATCAAAACCTTATCCCCAAAGAAGGCGATGCTGATTTCGACTCTGCCGATGCCGATGTATTCAGAAACGGTTTCTACGTTCCTAAAAATGTGTATATAATATGTACGATGAACGACATTGATAGAAGTGTGGAAAGTATGGACTTTGCTATGCGTAGACGTTTTGCATTTAAAGAAATAGCTGCGGAAAGTAGAATAGAAATGCTTGATGAAAAAATAGAAGATAAATCTATTGTGGAAGAGGCTAAAAAACGATTGAGTCGACTAAATAAAGCAATAGAAGAAATAGAAGGTTTGAACTCTGCATATCATATAGGGCCGGCATACTTTTTGAAAATAGAGAATTATATAGATAAAGGTAACGATAAATGGGATTTACTTTGGAAATACCACATCGAAGGATTATTACGTGAATACCTAAGAGGTTATGAAGTCGCAGAAGAAAAAATAAAAGATCTAAAGAACGTATACGATAATAATAGTAACTCTCAATCTGAAAATAAAGAAAATGATGGAGAATAATTTAGAGATTATTCGTATAGCCGATTATGCTACAAAAAATATAGAAAACGAATCTTCATTATCCGATTTGCAACAAATTGCGAATCGGACAATAAAAGATTTGCACGATAAAGAGAATGTATTAATATTTCCTTATGTTCTTAATCATCACAAAGATGATATAGATAAAGAATTTATTTGTAATGTAGAAAATAGCAAACTTTGCACAAAAGATATCATGGGCTTTGTAGGAGTAAACAATACATTGCTCAGTATTCATACTCGCTTTGCCAAAGACGATAAAGAAGATTTTTTTATGCATTATATGCTCGAAAAGGTTTTTAAAATAAATCTTTTTAACCTAAAACATTCTACTTCTGATGATAATGTCTTTGATTTTTTACCGTTTCTTTTTCCTCATTTTCTAAAGAAAGCGTTGGGACAAGGATTGTTTAAGCAGTATGTACATCATAAATACAACGATGCCAATGTGCGTGGCACAATAGATGTACAACGACACATAAAGTACAACATTCCTTTTAATGGTAAGATTGCATATAATGTAAAGGAATACAGCTACGACAATGCAATAACTCAACTTATTCGCCACACTATAGAATACATAAGAAGTACTAATATGTCTGCGGTGCTGAAATGCGATCCCGAAACAATTAGTTGCGTATCTCAGATATGCAGTGCCACTCCATCGTACAATACTCAAAATAGAAGCAAAGTGATAAGTATGAACCTTAAACCATTGGCACATCCATACTTCACCGAATACAAACCATTGCAAAAGTTATGCCTACAAATACTAAAACACAAGAAGATAAAGTATGGCAATTCCAACAATGAAAAGATATATGGTGTATTGTTTAGTGGCTCATGGCTTTGGGAAGAATATTTGTTTGAAACTATTATCAAAGATTGCGAATTCAAACATCCACAAAACAAAGCCGGCAAAGGAGGTATTTACTTGTTTGAGCAACCTGAAGACGAAAATAAATCAATATGTAATTTGAGTAGATGCAAACGCTATCCCGACTATATAAAAGAGAACTTTATACTAGATGCTAAATACAAAAAACTAAACGACAATAAAATTGACCGTAACGATATGCACCAAGTAATATCGTATATGTATGTAGAGAAAGCAAATATTGGTGGTTTCATATATCCTAATCCTGATAATAATCAATGTGCAAAGTTAGGACAACTTCGTGGATACGGTGGATACATCTATAATATCGGAGTAAAAATCCACCAAAATGCAAAAGACTATAATGAATTTTCATCCGAAATGAAACAGATTGAGAAGCATGTAATCGAAGAAATAACAAAATTAGAAACACCAAATAACTAACCCAAAAATCAAAATGGAATGATTTCGAGCAACAAAGAAATCATTCCGTTTTTTTATCCCTACTGCCGCTAAAATTCCTTTACCTTTTCGTTCCAAACCTTAATCTTTTCGTTGCAAAGCTTGACAGGGCAAACGCACCACTATTAAACCATCGATAATAAAATTGCAAGAAATTCATTATCCCAACCTGCACGTTTCCTTTTAGATTTAATACTACCCTTACTTGTATCTTGCTTTAATAAAGTGAGAGCTAGTTTATTTATCAAAGATACGTTTTGAGCAGCATTTCGTTTTTT
>JAFZFU010000084.1 GCA_017555745.1 Bacteroidales bacterium | reverse complement strand
GGCGAAGAACGTAGCTTTAGAACTCAATCAAATGGAGGAGGTACTACGGCAGGACTTCCTACAGTGGAAACTAGTACGCCAACTAATGTTACTACAACTAGTGCAGTATGTGGAGGTAACGTAACATCAGATGGCGGTAGTACGGTTACAGCACGTGGTGTATGCTGGAGTACCTCGTCAAATCCAACAGTATATGATAATAAAACTATTGATGGAAGCACTTTAGGACAGTTTACATCTAATATTAGTGGGTTACAGTCTAATACGACCTATTATGTACGAGCTTATGCTACAAATAGCCAAGGAACAGCCTATGGCACACAAAAAACATTTACCACTGAAACAAGTGGCGGAGGTGGAAGTGGAGGTGATAGTGGCGAAACTATTACAGGAACAATAGGGGGGCATGATTATGTAGATTTAGGTTTACCGAGTGGTACTAAATGGGCAACTTGCAATATTGGTGCAACTACACCCGAAGGATATGGCAACTACTATGCTTGGGGCGAAACCTCTACCAAGAGTGAATATACAATGGAGAATTATAGAACTTTAGGAGCAAACATAAGTAATGATATAAGTGGCAATAGTAGCTACGATGCCGCTCGTGCCAATTGGGGAGGAAGTTGGCGTATGCCTACTTACAGAGAGATGAGAGAATTGGAAAACAATTGCACATGGACTTGGACAACACAAAATGGTGTAAACGGAATGAGAGTAACCGGACCTAATGGCAATAGTATCTTTCTTCCTGCTGCGGGCTACTGCGGTGGTTCGTCGCGTTTCAGCGTTGGTGAGATCGGCTACTATTGGAATTCCTTCCGCAGCGAGACCACTCCCACCCAAGCCTCTTGCCTCCGCTTCTACAGTGGCCACCACGGTGCGCCTTTGGTCTCTCTCAGCCACGGGCATACGGTTCGCCCGGTTTCAAACTAAAGGCGAAGCCGTATTCGATTAATTTGATAACAGAATAAATAGAAATTAGAAATGAAGAAAACATTAAGAAAATTGGCATTGCTAACTGTGGCAATGATTGTGGGTTTCGCAAGTTGCGAAGACGATTTTGGTCCTGAACATGACAGAGGTAATAATGGCGGTGGTGATACCGGTAATGTCAGTGGTACAATAGCAGGACATGACTATGTAGACCTTGGCTTGCCAAGCGGATTAAAGTGGGCAACCTGCAATGTGGGTGCAAGCAAACCACACAACTATGGCAACTACTACGCTTGGGGCGAGACTACAACCAAGAGTAGTTATACCTCAGACAACAGTCGCACCTACGGCAAAAGCATGGGCGATATAAGCGGTAAAGCAAGCTACGATGCAGCCCGTGTCAATTGGGGTAGCACGTGGCGTATGCACACTAGAGCAGAGATGCAAGAATTGGAAAATAATTGCACATGGACTTGGACTACGCAAAGTGGCGTAAACGGAATGAGAGTAACAGGTCCAAACGGTAATAGTATCTTTCTTCCTGCTGCGGGCTACTGCGGTGGTTCGTCGCGTAACGACGTTGGTGAGATCGGCTACTACTGGAGTTCTACTCCCGACGAGAGTGGTGACTACGGCGCTTACCGCCTCAACTTCGACAGTGGCGACCACGGTGTGCATTGGGGCGATCGCGACTTCGGGTGTACGGTTCGCCCGGTTTCAGATTAAAGGCGGAGCCGTATTAGATTTATTTGAAAGATGTAATATTAATACTAAACAATAAAAAATAGAAAGATGACAAAGTTTTTTAAAAAGGTTGCATGCCTGACAGTGATGGTGGCAACAGTAATGAGTGCCGCTATGGCACAAGACGCACAACCTACAAGTGCTGACAACAAAAAGATAGAATTTTCTTTGCACCTTGGCGGTGCTTTTCCAATGAGCGATTTTGGTGACTCGCGGGCTAACCGCGGATTGGTGGCATGGCTTGACAAAACAGAGAAAGCAGGGGCAGGTACAGGTTTTGATGCCGGTATGAAGTTTAAGTTTAATATCCCATCGATAAACGGATTGGGAGTAATACTTACTGCCGACTTTTTCTATAATGGACCAAACAACGATGTGAAAGATTGGAGAGACGATTTGATTGATGCCTACATATATGATGACGGACTTGATGATGTCGAAATAGATTTGCCCAAATACATCAATGTACCCATAATGCTTGGAGTAAACTACGATTATGTCATTAACGAAAAAATAAGCGTTTGGGGCGAAGCCGGTATAGGTGCCAATATACGCAAAATAACAATGCTTGACCAATATTTGGCAGTCGGTGATGAAGAATTGATAATGAAACAAAAATACGATATAGCCACTACATTTGCATTCCAAATAGGTGCCGGAGTAAAATTGATGGACAAAGTAAGTCTTGGATTTCATTACTATGCATTGGGAAGTGGCAAGGTGAAAGGAATGGCATCAGAAGAATATATCGAAAATCATGCCGGTGGCGAATACGAATATTATGATGGCGATTTTACACTTAGATACGTCAATCCCACAATGTTTGTAATCCGTTTGGGTTATCATTTCTAAGAAATATACATACCAACATAACGCAACTAACTCTTTGCAACGAGTTTCGGAATACGAAACTCGTTGCATTTTATTAAAAACAACGAAGATGAAAAATATATTGAATAAATTATCATTGCTAATGGTTGCAATGACATTGGTCTTCGCAGGTTGCGAAGATGATTTTGGTCCGGAACACGACCGGGGTAATAATGGAGAAGGAGGCGGTGGCGGAGCTACTACCGGTACTATCAATGGACACGATTATGTAGACCTTGGTTTGCCAAGTGGCTTAAAGTGGGCTACCTGCAATGTGGGTGCCAACACTCCCGAAGAATACGGTAATTACTACGCTTGGGGCGAAACCACTACCAAATCATCGTATACCGATGACAACAGCCTGACTTATGGAAGAAATATGGGCGATATAAGTGGTAATGTTAATTACGACGCCGCCACTGCCAATTGGGGCAACAGTTGGCGTATGCCTACCAAAGCAGAAATGGAAGAATTGAGAGATAATTGTACATGGACTTGGATTACACAAGGAAATGTAAACGGTATGAAAGTAACCGGACCAAACGGTAATAGTATATTTCTTCCTGCTGCGGGCATCATCGAAGGCACGTCATACTACGATATTGGTGAGTTTCCCTGCTATTGGGGTTCCACGCCTTACGAGGGTAATAATGACTACGCTTATGTCCTTTGCTACGAAAATGACTGCTATGTGTCTCGGATCAGTCGTGTCGCCGGCTTTCCGGTTCGCCCCGTATCGGGAACGATAAATTATGGAACAGAAGAATTGCCTACTGTTACCACGAATAGTGTAATAAGTATAACAAATAGTGCACAATGTGGCGGCAATGTTACATCGGATGGCGGTGCCACGGTAACGCAACGTGGGGTATGCTGGAGTACATATCAAAATCCCACTATCTATGACTATACAACATACGATGGCGAAGGCACAGGAGTATTCACTTCTTATATTACAAATCTTTTGCCTGGAACTACTTATTATGTGCGAGCCTATGCTACCAACAGCGAGGGAACAGCATATGGTAATCAAATTAGTTTTACTACACAATCGTCAGGTACAAATCCGGGTATAACAGTAAATTTTGGAGGCAATAGTTGGACAGCTACCAATTTTTTGGGTTATTATTATAATTCCTATGGAGCTATAGGCTTTGATGCTTATGAGGTGTCTGGAAGTTTCCCAGTGGTAATGGGGGCTTTTGATGCGTCAGGAACGGGGACGTATAGTGATGCAATAGGTTCTGATTTGGGTTATAGCAACGGAATTATTTTATACTTGGAATATTGGGAAACAAAATCTTGGACTATAAATAATGCAAATTATGGCGATTGGTGGGCAAAAAATGCTACTATCAATATTACAGAATTAGATCTTACAGCGATGTCTGTCAGTATGAACATCAATGCCACTATGTTTGAATTTGGAGATATTGTGGTTTGGAATGAAGAAGGTACCAGCGGAACAATAACTCCTGAATTATTGCCTAATGCAACTACAAGATCAATGTCTGTTTCCGTTACAGATTTATGGTTATCAAATGCTGACAAATCTGTTTTTGGAAAGAGAAATTTAAACGCTAAAGAAATCGTAAAAGGAGAGAGAGTTTATAAAAGATAAATTTTCTGACACAAAACGATAAAGCGGAGCATTTAAAAGCTCCGCTTTTTTTGTTTTAAGGCATTTTCTAAAACTTTAACGTTGGATTAAGAACCATTCGAACCGCTTTTGAGGTCTATATAGCATCTGATAACAATTAATGTTTAACTAAATACTATTGATATGAGAAAAAGATTATTGATTTTGGCAAGTTGTTTTGCCTTAATGTTTGGTGCTAATGCACAAAACAGAGCAAAAGAGTATAAAGAAGGATTGCAACCCGATTTGTCTTTTATCGAAAAGATGGCAACAAAGAATGGGAGCTACAGCTACAAGATGTCGAGCTATGCTACCGATGACAACTATTTGAGTTGCAATTTCTCTTACGACCAGGCACATCGCCTTGTAGCCGTAAGGCAGGTGCAGGACTACGAGGTTGTGGATTCGCTCTTTTATGACAGCGATAGCCGGTTGATAAAACTTTCGGGTTGGCAAAAGATAAACGGACAATTCGAAAATGTTTATTATGTGGACTACACTTACGACGCTGCAGGCAATTTGGCCACTCGCACCAACTATAATTATTTTGATGCTTGGGAACTTGGAGGTGTTTACACTTATTCCTACAACGCCGACAATCAAATAATAAAGTCGGAATTGACTATGAGTGGTATTGTTTTTATGTGTGTCGATTATACTTATGTAGATGGAAAGTTGAACAATGAGGTGTGGTCCTACCATAGTGGAACAAAACTCGAACCCGCCGAAAAGATTTATTATTTCTATCAAAACGATAAGCTTGTAGAAGTGAAGGATAGCACAATGGGTACATATGGTTGGGAATTATTCACCACCGAAACCTATGTTTATGATGCACAAGGCAATTGTATCGAAAAACATCGCTATGATTCATACGGCGATGAAGTGGAACGTAGCGTTTATGAGTTCGAGACCCGTTTGCTGGACGAAACTTTGATGCCTTCGCATTTCGAGATGGAAAGACCTTATACCTACACCAATGTCAACACTTATAGCAGAGAACATTGGTATACTGTAGATGATAATTTTGTGTTGCAATACGTATGCGATTATGTTTACAATTATGTTTCTATCAACGACAATGGCATTTCGTCTGCCTCTGTTGAAACCTTTGCCATAGTGCCTAATCCTGCCAAGGATAGGATAATGATAGAGAGCAACGGGTTGGAAACTGCCAATATTCAGGTGGTAGATGCCATGGGTCGTGTGGTTATAACTGCCAACATCTCGCCCGACAGCAGAATGGTGGACATAAGTTCGTTGGCTTCGGGATATTATTTGCTTAGAGTTGTAGGCAAAGAGGGATATAAAATATCAAAACTTGTGGTGCAATAAGTATAATTTGGTAATAGCTTGATAATTTAAATACTTCTTCATTTCTCGGCGGGCTTGGGCAGTAGTAGTATGCTCAATTCCCGCCGATGTTGTATGTTGTCTGTCGGTCGTTGCGTTATTTTCTGTCAAAGAAAGGGCTTTTTCCACTTACCGAAAGAGGTATTGCCAACACCATTGAGCAACCCGGCAATAGGTCCATGTCTTTTGCCATCTTGCCTACCGAGAACATTACGCGGTTGTCTACTCTAAGGTTTGCTGCCAATGCCACTGCCGAGCCTACTGCTATACCCATATCGTTGGCGTTGAAAAAGCATGGCACATTGGCATATTTGGCTTTTTCGGCACAAGTAGGAAATCCGCAATATCCGCAGTTTAAACCCAAACAACTTACTTTTGAGCCTATAAGTACCACTGCACCACTTTGACGTAGGTTTTCGGCATCGCGGGCAAAGAATGCTATATCGTGCTTTTCGGAGTATTGTTGCATGGCTTGGGCTATGCTTTCGAGGGCATCGCCACAAACTACTGCTATGGTCATATTGTCGGTGCCACGGGCTTTTGGTGCAGTGCGGGCTGCTGTGGCTATCTTTTTGGCAATATCGAATATTGCTTCGTTGCGAAAGTTTTCTTCAAATGTTATCATATTATCTTATTGTTATTATGTTTCCGTTATTTTCTATTTTCAGTATTTTCGAACTGCTGTTTTTGCTTTCGAATATCGGTAGGTTTGGAACTGCGTAGTCCACCATGTCTATGAGTGTTTGTGGTATGTCGCTATAACAACTTGGCGATGGTGTGCCAGAAAAGTTGGCTGATGTGCTCACTATGGGTTTACCAAATTGTTGTAATAGTTTTTTGCAAAAGTCCATATCCGGTATGCGTATGCCTATACTACCATCGGCTGCTGTAAGAGCATTGGGCAGATTGCAGGCTTTTGGGTATATTATCGTGGTGGGGTGTTTGCTTTCGCTTAGTAAAGAGGGTACTATGTCGGGTATGCTGTCTACGTATTCTTTTACCTGTTCGAGACTTGAACATAGTATAAGCATGCTCTTATTTATGTCGCGTTGCTTTATCGAATATATTTTTTCGATGGCTTGGGTATTTGTGGCATCGCAGCCTATGCCCCATATAGTGTCGGTGGGATATAGTATTGTGTCTCCACTCTTTAATGTTGATAATGTTTGATTTATAATAATATCTATCATTGCTTTATCATAGTTTGGATGTGCAAAGTTACGCAATTTATTTTACTTTGTTAATAAAAACAAATATTTTTGTCATAGGTTGTTGATAATCATGCGATAATGAATAAATAAATAAAAAAGTAATTCAGATAGTGCAAAAAAAGTGGATATATTGGAAAAAAAGATGTAATTTTGCGTTTTAAAACTTTGCGCTATTTTGGTGCGAAAACTGTTTAAAGAAGCAATTAATTCAATAATTATATAAACTAAAAAACAGATAGTTATGTTTAAAAATCATCCAAAAGGGCTATTAGCGGCAGCCCTAAGTAATATGGGAGAAAGATTTGGCTACTATATTATGAACGCCGTATTAGTTTTGTTTTTATGTTCTAAATTTGGCTTACAAGACGAAAAAGCTACATTGATTTATTCGTTCTTCTATGCAGGAATTTATATTCTTAGTTTGGTAGGTGGTCTTATCGCCGACAGAACACAAAACTACAAAGGAACTATTATGACAGGTTTGATGATTATGGCTTCGGGCTACATCATCTTGAGTGTGCCATTGATGGCAGAACACGGACAACACACCGGTATATTGGTTCTTACTTGCGTAGCATTATTTTTAATTGCATTTGGTAACGGTTTGTTTAAAGGAAACTTGCAAGCTATCGTAGGTCAAATGTACGACAACTTCGAAGCTGAAGCTGCTAAAAAAGGCGAAGAAGCTTTGAGAATAGCAAAAAGCAAACGCGATAGCGGTTTCCAAATATTCTACATGTTTATCAACGTAGGTGGTTTGATCGCTCCTTTCGTGGCTCCTATGCTTCGAAGCTGGTGGTTGGGCGTAAATGGTTTCGAATACAATGCTGCTCTTCCTGCTTTCTGTCACCAATTCTTGGCCGAAGGTCCTGCTATGGCTGCCGAAGCTATGACTAAAATGCAAGATCTTATAGCTGTTGTAGCTACAAGCCCTGAAACTCAAGCATTGGCTGCTAATGATTTGGCTGCTTTCTCTACAAGCTACCTTCAAGTATTCAACACAGGTATTCACTATTCGTTTATAGCTTCTGTGGCTGCTATGCTTATTTCGTTGATTATTTTCTTGGCAACCAAAAAAGGTTTCCCAACTCCTGCCAAAAAAGCTGCTGTTGACTCTGTTTCTTACACTGCTGAAGAAAAAGCTGCTATGGCAAAAGAAATCAAACAACGTCTTTATGCTCTATTTGCAGTACTTGGTATTGCTGTATTCTTCTGGTTCTCGTTCCACCAAAATGGTACTTCTCTTTCGTTGTTCGCAAGAGATTTCGTAGATTCTTCTGCTATAGCTCCGGAAATATGGCAAGCTGTTAACCCATTCTTCGTTATCGTACTTACTCCTATTATTATGTGGTTCTTTGGTAACCTTACTAAGAAAGGAAAAGATATTTCTACTCCTCGTAAAATCGCTATCGGTATGGGTATTGCTACTCTTGGTTTCGTATTCTTGATGGTATTCTCTATGTTAAAAGGTTATCCATCTGCCGAAACTTTCAGATTAATGCCTGAAGCTGAAGTTGCTACCCAAAAAGCAGGTTGGTGGGTATTGATAGTTCTTTACTTCTTCTTGACAGTTGCAGAGTTGTTTATTTCTCCTCTTGGATTGTCGTTTGTATCAAAAGTGGCTCCTAAGAGCATGTTAGGTCTTTGTCAAGGTTTGTGGCTTGGTGCTACTGCTGTTGGTAACGGCTTATTGTGGATTGGACCTCTTATGTACAACATGTGGCCTATACAATATGCTTGGTTAGTATTTGCTGTAGTATGTTTCGTATCTATGGCTATTATGCTTGGCATGGTTAAATGGCTTGAACGCGTTGCAAAATAATCTGTATACAGATATGACATAATGAAAGAAGGGCTGTTCCGAAAGGAACGCCCTTCTTTTTATTATCACTAAAGGCTCTTGTTTCGAAAAAATATCGTACATTTGCATTGCTTTGAATATTGATGATAATTAAATAAACAATTGGCAAACAAATATATGAATAAAATACGCATAGTGGCGGCCTATCTTTTTTGTCCGCTTAGCATAATATATACACTTGTGGTAACCATTCGCAACAAAGCCTTCGACTATGGCGTATTACGTAGTTGTGGCCATAATATACCCACTATAGGGGTGGGTAATTTATCGGCGGGCGGTACAGGCAAAACGCCTCATGTAGAGTATCTGGCTCGTTTCTTACAGAACGAAAATTGTGGTAGATTAACTTTGCTCAGTCGTGGATACAGGCGTAAAACAAAAGGTTTTATTCTCGCTTCACCATTGTCGAAGGTGGAGGAGATTGGCGATGAGCCTTACCAGATGTATTGCAAATTGCAGGATGTGAATGTGGCTGTATGTGAAGACCGGAATATCGGTGTGAAACTTATTGAAAACTACTGCCCTGATACAAATATCATACTACTCGATGATGTGTATCAACATCGGTATATAAAGTCTGATGTAATGGTTTTGCTTACCGACTACAATATGCCTTTTTATCGAGACAGAGTGATACCTTTTGGAAATCTTCGTGAGCCTCGAAAGGGATATAAACGTGCCGATGTTATAGTGGTAAGCAAATGCCCGGTTAATATGTCGGAACACTCCCGAAACGAGATTGTGGCCAAGATAAAGCCTTTGTGCAATCAGAAAGTTTACTTTTCGTATTTGGAATATGGAATGCCCTTGTCGTTCGACCAAAAAAACACCATAAATCTTGATGCGGTAGGCGATGTGCTTGTGGTGGCAGGTATAGCCAAACCCATGCCTTTGGTAAACAAGGTAAAAGAAACTTCTAAGGCATATTTATGCCAATTTGCCGATCATCATCACTTTTCGAAAGCCGATATGGAACTTATACGCAAAAGGTTTTTGGCTATAAATTCGGATAGCAAAATCATCCTTACCACCGAAAAGGATTATGTACGTCTTAAATCGTCGGCATATCGTGATGTTATTCTTGATTTACCGATTTATTATATTCCTATCGAGGTGAAGTTTCATCAAAGTGCTTATCCCAATTTCGACACCCAAATTTTGACGCTTTTAAGGCGTTGCAATAAGTAGTGGTTTGGTTAAAGGCAATTTCTAAAAATTGCTTTGCTAGTGATTTGTGGAATTTTGCTAGAAAGATTTTTACTTTCTTTTGATTGAACATAGCGGGCTATGCGATTGAAAAAGAAATAGAAAGATTTCGGCAAAAGACACAAAGCACGCAAAAGTTTCAAAGAACACTCTTTTGTTTATCCGAAACGTGGAATTTTTAGAAGTTGCCTAAAGTAAATGCTATGTTGCCTTAATTTATTACTGTGTTTTGATTATTGGCAATTAATGTGTATATTTGCAGTTGTATATTTTTACATTTATTCATTAATAATGCAGATTATGAGACTATTGCTGTTGCTTTTGATATCTATGTTTACGATTTTGGGCTCTTTTGCACAATCGGTTGAATATGATATGTGCTTTCCCTCATCGTGTGGTTGTTTGCCAAATGACGTACTGCAATATGATTTGTGTTCTGCTATTAATCCGATGGATAGGGGAGAGGAAGTTACTATTGCAAGTTTTTTACCGAAACAAAAATACCTTACATCTATATATGATAGAGAGGGCTTTGTGATGCTGAATATGGCCTATTCGCTGGCTCCTCAATTTTCGTTGGGTTTTACGGTGGGTACCCTCAAAACATGGGGCTGGTTTGTAAGTGCTGCTTTTGGTTTAGATAAAAGACCAAAGCCAAACCGCAGCGACGACTATGGAACGTCGAACTATTATTTTACGGGCTCCAAGACCACTTCTCGTACATCGGTGCAAGCGGGGACCATGTATCGAATCAACTATCTTTTGGCTGTAAAAGCTGCTATAGGATATGGCGTGCGCAGTGTGGATTATACGACTATGGAAAACGAAATAATAAATATCTCCGACCAAACATTTAAAGGCTTAGATTACTCGCTGGGTTTACACCTCGATATGGGAGAGGTGGATTTTTCGCTCGATTTGTCTACGATAGGTTTTCGATTTAAATACTCGGAATTAAAGTTTGGATTGGGATATAGTTTTAAGATAAAGAAACCATACAAGAAGAAGGAGTATAAGCTATGAAACGACTATTTATATTATTTACAATGCTCTTATTGACAGTGGTAGCCTGCCGTAAAGATTCCGAAGTCCCTATGAATGTGGCGACGATAACCGATGAAGTGCAGGTTTTTGAAACATACGCCACTATAAAAGGGACCATAAGTTGTGCCATTCCTACCCAAAGACTAGAGATGTATTTGTATACCAATCAAAATATATCTTCTCCCGATATCTATGAGTTGGAACTGATAGGAGGTAAAAGTTTTGAGATAGTGGTGAGAGATCTACAGCCCTCTACCATATACAATTATCGTTTTATCATATATAGCGATGTGGATAAAGCAAGAGTGGGAGGTAAAAAGTTTAAAACCTTGAACGCCAATATGCCCACTGTGCAGACTATGGACATAGACAGTATAAATATAGGACGAAACTATGCCATAATAGATGCTGAGGTACTATATGATGGCGGTTATCCCGTAACGGCACGCGGTATGTGCTGGAGTACTATTCCGGACCCCACGGTTATAGACAATTATACCACCGATAGTATGGGTATAGGTCAATATTCGTCTACTCTTACAGGTCTTGAGCCTCTTACCACTTACTATGTACGGGCATATGCTACCAACCAAAAAGGCACAGCATATGGCGAGCAAAAGATATTTACCACTGTTTCCGGATTGCCAAAGGTAACCACTTCCGAGGTAAGTGATATAACTATTAATTCGGCTATATGCGGAGGTAAGGTCTTATCCGGTGGAGGATTTGAGGTATTGGCACGTGGAGTATGTTGGAGTACAAATCCTAATCCCACTATATCGGACAGCTACACTACAGATGGAGTTGGAGTAGGAACTTTTACTTCAACTTTGACAAATTTAACGGATACTACAATTTATTACGTAAGAGCCTATGCCACCAACGAGAATGGTACTTCATACGGAGAGGAGAAAAGTTTTAGCACAACAGTAGTTAGTGATAATTTTATATGTGGACATGAGTATGTGGACTTAGGCTTGCCAAGTGGACTTAAATGGGCTACATGTAATATTGGAGCTGCTGCTCCCGAAGATATTGGAGACTACTATGCTTGGGGTGAGATAACGACCAAAGCAAATTATACTGAAGAAAATAGTCTGACACTTGGCGATACTGCGATAACAGATATAACCGGAAATCCTATATATGATGCTGCCACTGCCAATTGGGGTTGTACATGGCGAATGCCCACTAAAGCCGAAATAGAAGAGTTGATAAATAACTGTACTCTGATATGGGTTGAACAGGGTATGTTTATAGGAATAAAGATAGGTTACACGGTGATTGGGCCAAATGGAAATAGTATCTTTTTGCCTGTAACGGGTTATCGAACATCTACTTCTATTTCTCAATTATATGTCGGTGGATTCTATTGGACTTCCACATCCGTGCCTTCTTCAGATTATGGCAACGTAGGAGATCCTGAAGATTATGCTTATTATCTTAATTTCTCGTTCAGTTATTTTGGAAGAAATTGGACCGGTAGAAACTATGGACTAGTCATTAGGCCGGTATCAAATTAAAGCAATTTACATTATAGGCAATTTCTAAAAATTGCTTTGCAAGTGATTTCTGGAATTTTACCAAAAGATTTCTACTTTCTTTTGATTGAGCATAGCTGGCTATACGATTGAAAAAGAAATAGAAAGATTTTGGTAAAAAACGTCAACGTTGCGATTAAGCGAGTAAAGAGCAATGCCTAAGCATTAGCTCTTTCGAGCGGTAGCAACATCGACGAAGTCAACCACGCAAAAGTTTTTTCTGCAATTAATTCAATTTCCTAGAACGTGGAATTTTTAGAAGTTGCCTTAATTCAATGTGCATTTGATATATAGTCAGTTGCCCATACGTGCTCTTGCAGTCTCTTCATATATCGATAAGTCTTTCCTGACACATCTCAGAAACTTCTTCTACATATCTCATAAGTTCTTTCTGAACGTCTTAGAAACTTCGTATACTCGTTTCAAAAAGTCGTTTCAAAGTTTGAAACGATAAATTCAAAGTTTGAAATCATTGTTTCAAACTTTGAAATGATGATTCCAAACTTTGAAATTAGTTTTATGCATGAGTGCAGAAACTTTTATACTCGAGTGTGGAGAGTTTGTTACTCGACTGCACAGAGTTTTTAAGATATCTCTGCAAGGTGGCAGAGATATCTCACAAACAGAAATATCACTATTGAATGTTTGCCTAAATTGGTTATTCGGAACATTAATATAATGTAAATATGGGATATTTAAGGCTGTATGATAATGTTTTACAAATGGTTGTCAGAATATGTTACTTATAAAGCACTTTCGATTTTGGCACGTAGCATTTCACGTTTACCTTTTGGGCCGGGCAGTTTTTCTATGGTGTAGCCCGAGGCTTTTAAGGCTCGTTTCACATCGCCTTTGCAGCAGTAAGTTGTAAGTATTACTTGTGGTGCAGAAGCCAAGCATAGTTTGTCGAATATATCTTTGCTCCAAAGTTCGGGTTGAAACTGAGGTGCAAAGGCATCGTAGTATATGCTGTGATACAAGTTTTTAGGTAGGTTTATATCTTGTATGGTGCAGTGGTGTTTGGTTAGAGTAAACTGTGGTGTTATGCGAGTTGCCGAGTTCCATTCTGCGGTATGGAGTTTAACAAAATCATTGATACAATTGTCAAAATCGGCTTCGGGATATAATGTTTGTATTTCGTTTATGCATAGCTCGGCGTAGTTCAGTCGGGTGTATATATCTTTTGGTACGGGATATGCTTCCACTGCGGTGTAATGCACTTGGCAGTTGTTGGCTTTGGCATATAGGTAAGAGAGGAAGGCATTGAGGCCTGTGCCGAATCCCATTTCAAATACATTTATTGTGTTTAGCGAGCCTATGTGTTGTGCCATATTGGGCAGAATATACACATGCATGGCTTCCTTTATGGCTCCATGAGTGGAGTGGTAGCCCTCGTCTATTGTGGCAAAGCGTATGGAATGTGAGCCGTCGTCGGTAACAACAAGCTCGTAATCATTATAAAGAAGATTATTTTCCACGACCTTGCACTATTATTATTGCAGTGTACAGCAGTATCTTAATATCGGTTGTAAGCGACATGTTTTCTATATACAACAAGTCGTAGCGTAGGCGTTCAAGCATTTCGTCTACATTTTCGGCGTAGCCATATTTTACTTGACCCCATGATGTTATGCCTGGTTTTACTTTTTGCAGCAACAAATATTCGGGTGCACGTTGCACTATTTGGTCTATAAAGTATTGTCTTTCGGGGCGTGGACCTACTAACGACATAGTGCCTTTCAATACGTTGTAGAATTGTGGTATTTCGTCTAATCGTACCTTACGCATAAAGCGGCCAAAGGGCGTAATGCGAGGATCGTTGTCTTTCGATAGCATTGGTCCAAACTTTTCGGCATCGATATACATCGAACGGAACTTATGCATCTTGAAAGGTTTGCCTTTTATACCTATGCGTTCTTGCGAATAAAAGATAGGGCCTTTGGATGTGCATTTTACTATTATTGCAGTGATGATATATACCGGAAGCAACACTATCATGGCCACAAGCGATACTACGATGTCCATCAATCGTTTTACCGAATATTGCCATTCTTCCATCAATCTTGGATTGATGACTATAAGTGGCGAGTGAAATATAGATGTTATCTTTACCGACCCAAATATTATATCTCTTGTGTCGGGGGTTATCTTTATTATTATGTCTTTGCGGTCGAGGGAGTTAATTATATTCGAAATCTTTTGGTGTTCGTAGTCTTCTACGGCTATTATTACTTCCTCTATTTTTTGTTCTTCTATTATTTGGTTTAGGTTTTCGAATGTGCCGAGGTTTGGCATTATCTTTTGTAGGTTTTCGTTTATGGTTCCGTTTACGGTAACAAATCCCAAAAAAAAGTTGCCCGAATATATTTCTTGGTTATCTATTTCTTGATATATCTTGTAAGCATTGTCTTTGCTGCCTATAAGCAGAGTGTTGAAACCTATTTTGCGCGAGTGTACACGATGTACTGTACGTGAGGTGATGATGAGTCTGCATAGGTAGGTAAGCAAAAAATGTAATAGGAACAGTACCAAGAACGAGAAGTAATAATTTTTGTATGATGCGATATTATCGTCGAGCAAAAGAACAAAAAATATTATTATTATCCCTGTTACGCTGGCTATAATTGTGTTTTGTAATTCTTTTAGTCTTGATTTGCGAAACACATCGCGATATGTACCTTGCATGGTATAAAAAACCACCCAAAGTATAGGTAGTATTATAAGTCCCCGCCAAAGATTGGCATCGCCAAATACGGCGTTTACATCGTCGAATGAGCTATGTTCGATACTGAATTTGCGATACATAAACAGACCTACCCATGCCACCATGGCCGAAAAGTAGTCGCACAATACGTATTTGGATATTTGTAGCTTTTTGTTCATTGCTTACTTGTATGCCACTAATTTAAGATTATCAATATATGTTTTGCCTTCTATTCCTTCGCTATTCGATACACGGAATGCCACCTTGAATGTGTGGTAGTAGTTGAAAGTATTGCTCCACAATCTACCCAATTGTATGTATATTTTTTCCCAGCCTTTGTTTGGATATAGTGATATGCCATAGTATGTGCTTTCTACACCTCCCGATGTGTTTTTGGCTTTAAGACCTATTTCGAAAGGTACGTTGGTCCAATAGTCCATTTCGAGGAAAAGGGCACCGTTGTTGGTTACAATACAACTATCGCGAGTTACAAATGCAAGTTCTTTTTGGTCGGGGCGTATGTATATCACTCCGCTGCTATTGTCGCTGCGTACGGTATCTTTTGTTATCTTCACTATGCTGTCGGGAGTAAAGGGATTGGTAACAAATTGTTCAAAATATTGTTGCCATACAAAACGAGTGTGGGTTGTATTGTAGTAAACAGTTTGTGTATCTACTACTACGGTAGAATCGGGTACAAAATTTACATCTTTGACTACCACCTCATTATAAAAAGGATAAAAATTACGTGTGGCACTTATCCCGTTTAGCTTTATGGACGGTTTTAGTACAACATCGAATTTACCCTCACGCAAGATAGGCACACGACAAGGTAGTTCAAACACGCCTATAAGTTTGTTTTCCACACTATTCTTTACTGTTATTTCTACTGTGTTGATATTGCTGGTAAAGCAACCTTCGAAATTTGACACAGAATTGTCCGGAGTGTTTTCGACCTTAAATGCCGATACTTCGATATACGACGGAACAGTAGTGTCGTAGGGATCGCCTTTGGTGCACGAACTTATTAATAAAAGCCCAAATATTGCACTACATATTTTTAATACGTTTATCTTTTTCATGCAAAGTAAACGACATTTGCTTGTTTTTATTGCATATCATCTTGTACAAATCTCAAAAAGAACAATATTTTATGGTTGCATTCGTTTTTCGAATATAATTTCTAAAAGACAAAAATATGACAGAAGGAAGATTGCCCCGTTTATACCAATGCATTATAATGGATGCTGTGGGTATGGGTAGTTATTTACTGCCCGTTTTAGGTGAAACTTTTGATGCGGTTTGGGCCTTTGTGGCCGGAATAGTGTTTTATCGTTGGTTTGGAACTAAAATAGGAAGTTTACTATCCGGACTCGAAGAAGTGTTGCCGTTTACCGATTTCATACCATCGTTTACAATAGCATACTTCTATTTTAAAAGCAGGCAAAAAAACTAAATAACGGCAAATTGCTGAAGTAACTTCTTTTTGCCAACTATACGCTTATACTCTCAAACTATGTGTTTTATAAATCGTAAGTATTGTGGGTGATTTTTCCTCCCGATGTTGACAAAATTTCCTCCCGATGTTTTTCGAAAAACATCTCGATGTTTTTGAAATTTCCTCGCGAGGGAATTTTAGGTGTCTCACAAGCCGCATTTTTTGCTGAACCGTATGCCGATAAGATACTATAATTTCCTTGTGAGGTATGGATTGTTATCGTTTTTTTACAAAAGTCAAAATATCTTTTACCCGTATCAATCGTAAAGCAAAGAGTGCCGCTACCATAACTATGCCCACTGTGATTATATGCATAATCCAATTGATGCCAAAATGAGGCAAAGCTATATTGCAACCTATTATTATAAGGACATATATCGATAATTTTAGCAGTAACCAATAGTCGGGTTTAAACTTGAATATTTTAAAAGATAACACTACTTGGGCTATTGCCACAAAACTTTGGGCAGCAAGGCTTGCATAGGCCGACCCAATCTCGTGAAGGCGAGGTATAAGCACTATGTTTATTATGATATTTATAGCCAGAGTGATTGACGATAAGATATTTAGTTGTTTAAGGTTGCCGTTGGCAGTAAGCAGTGTGCCAAAAATATAGGTAATCGATATAGGTATAAATCCGAATATTAGTATGCCGAACACATTTGACGATGCTTCTATATGATGAGTATATAGCAGTGTCATAATATCGTGTCTGCAGCATGATAAAGTGATGGCTATTCCACTCACCAAAGTAAACACACATACAAAAACCAATTTGGTTATAGATGCCACACTTTCTTTGTCTTTAAGCATTTTGGCATAGATGGGTAGCAGAGGTACCGATACAAGGTACGACAACATAACCAATGCATCTAACAGCCGGTAGGCACTTGCATATATGCCGGCCGATGTATTGCCCGATGGCAATAGGCGTTCGAGCATAATAGGGTCGATGCGGTTGTACGACGACATGAGTAGTACCAATAACGCAAACGGCAGACTTTTTTTGATAATGGCTATAGAAAATGGAATATTGAGTGTAAGTCGTTTGATTCTGGTTTTGCGTATAAGAGCCACAAGAGCCACAAGAGCAGTAATAAGATACGATAGCGTTTGTGCTCCTATAAACCATTCTATTTTAAAAGTTTTATCGGTAATGTTGCCCCAGAGCAGAATGCTGCAAAATACAATCATAAGCACTCTGTCTAACACCGACAACAAACTATCGGTTTTAAAGAGTAGCAGTCCCGAAAAGTTGGAACGAAGATATAGTATGAGAGAGTTGAGAAATTGGTTTAAACACATCCACGCAAGTAACAAAAAGCTACGCGAGTTGTAGCCAATAATCCACCCTACCAAAAAGGTTACGATGAGGAAAACCGCAAACAAGATAAGTTTTATGCTAAGTATACCGGATAGATGTTTGCCTATAAGTTGGTTGTGTTGGGCTATATTTTTGTTGTTGAAATTGGTAATACCCAAATCGAGAAGGATGTTGAATATAAAAGTAAAATTGAATATTGCAAAATACAAGCCAAACTCTTCGGCGCCTACGGCATTTTGCACATTGACGTCGATACCCAAAATCCAAAAGGGTTTTATAAGTATGTTGAGCAACAAAAATAACAGTATGCTCGAAAAAAGTTTTTTACGCATGGCTATTGAGCAATAATTTTACAAGTTACCTTTAGATAACTATGAAATTGATGTTTTATTTTTGCAGACAATAAAATATGTGATGGTGCTGATTGTTGCAAATCTTTTATATTATTTATTTATAACATGTTTGACAAATAATCTTTTGTCAAAAACGCAACAAATTTCGGTCTAAAGATAAAGAATGACGACATTAAAAACATGATAATTTTCGAGTAAGTACAAAAATATTTTTGTATGTCGATATTTTTTAATACTTTTGCAATAATTTTTTCGTTTTATATTGTCGCTAATATCAAATCTTATAACTTGTTACAAAGGCGATAAAAACGCAGAAAATATTTTTATATTAAACAGAAAATTAAAAGACTAAATAATGAAAAAGACACTGATTGCATTATTGTTTGGAGCTTTGTGTGTAAGTAATGTTTTAAAAGCTCAAGAAGTAAAAGACGATCCAATAATCATAGAAATCGGAGACGAAAAGATTCGTCAATCTGAGTTTATGAAGAGTTTTAATCAATCAAATACCGAATTGTCAAAGATGTCT
This sequence comes from Bacteroidales bacterium, assembly GCA_017555745.1. Taxonomy (GTDB): domain Bacteria; phylum Bacteroidota; class Bacteroidia; order Bacteroidales; family P3; genus HGM05376. The sequence goes on along the minus strand of JAFZFU010000084.1, from coordinate 9,333 downwards.
GAAGCGGATAAACGCAATGCATTGAAAGAATATGTATATTTGTATACCAACTTTAGATTAAAAATAAAAGCAGCATTGGACGAACGATACGATACGGCATCATCGTTCGAAAAGGAATATTCGGTATATCGCGATGAAATAGCTGCTCCATATTTGATAGATAGCCAGTCGTTAGAAAATATTATGCAAGAGGTATATCGTCGCAATCAACAAGCTGTTAGAGCATCGCATATAATGGTTGCATTGCCTCGCAATCCATCTTCCGAAGACACATTGAAAGCCTACAACAAAGCTATGGATATATATGCCAAGGCTATAGAAAAGGGAGCAGACTTTAAAAAGTTGGCTATAGCTTTTTCGGAAGATCCATCTGTAAAAACTCACGAATCAAGAAATTCTGACAAAACTATCGAGGGCAATGGTGGCGATTTGGGATACTTTTCGGTATTTGATATGGTTTTGCCATTCGAAGATGCTGCTTATGGTTTGGAAATAGGCGAAATATCAAAACCCGTGCGTTCCGAATATGGATACCATATCATAAAATTGGTAGATAAAGTGAACATTTATGGCAAAACATCGATACAACATATATGGGTAGGTTCGGTTAGCGAAAGAGATTCTGCAAGAATGTTGAGCGTAATAAATGACGCTTATAGAAGACTTAATGCCGGTGAAGATTTTAATAAAGTAGTTCAAGATTGTAGCGAAGACAGAAGATCGTTGCCTGTTAATGGTTTGTTGGAAGATGTACCTGCCAAAAGAATGGTGCCCGAATATGTAAAAGAAATTTCGAAGTTGAAAGTGGGAGAATACAGTCAACCTTTCAAAACCAAATATGGGTGGCATATAATAAAGGTAGTAAAAAAAGATACCATACCACCTCTCGATGATATGAGAGCATTCTACAAACAACGTATTTCGAGAGATCAGCGTAGCAAACAACCTCAAAATGTTTTTGTAGAAAATATGAAGGAAAAATATACTTTTGTAAATCATAACGTTGACAGCAAGGTGGCTTTCGACGAATTGCGAGCCACTGTTACCGATTCGGTATTCAAAAGAACATGGGAGTTGCCTACATTGCAGAATGGGTCGCTACCTGCTTTCACAATAGGCAATAAAACTTATACTGTAAACGACTTCGCAAAATATATCAACGATTCACAACGACGTTTGCGTATACGTAGAAAGAATTTAGATGAGTATTACCAAGAAATTTATGGCTATTTTGTAAATGATAAAATAGTAGAATATGCCGATAGTAAATTGGAACAAGAATATCCCGAGTTTAACGAAATGGTAGAAGAGTATCGCAATGGTTTGTTGATATTTGCATATAACGATTCTAAAGTGTGGTCAAAAGCTATTCTTGATACAGTAGGTTTGAAGGAGTTTTATGCTGTCGAAAGTATAAAGCACGATATCAATAACCCCGAACATGCCAAATATTTTTGGGGCAATCGTGCTGATATAATGACAGTGGCAGTGATGGACTCGAATTGTGTTGAAAAGAGTAAGGCTATGAAGGTGGTTGAAAAGAATGCTTTCAAAGAAGGTATGAGTAAGGAAGAGATGACCAAGTTGGTAGAGAAGAAGGTAAATAAGAAAAAATGCTCGTTGGCAAATCCCATATTTGTGAGAACTATTATGGTAGAAAAAGAAAATGAGATAATAAAACCCGAACAATTCAAAAAGGGTATATATAAGGGAACGAATCAAAGAAGTATGGGATATGTAATAGTGATAGTGAGAGGCATAAAAGATCCCGAACTAAAATCTCTTAGAGATGCAAGAGGTTATTATATCAACGATTACCAAAACTATTTGGAAGAAAATTTGATAAAAGAATTGAGAAGCAAATACAAAGTTGTGGTACATGAAGATAAAATCAATGCCATAAGTTACTAATCAGATAGCGTGTTTATAGTAATGAGAAAACAAATTCTTTATATATGCATTGTGTTTTTTTTCTTTGGGGGAATCTTTTGCTCGTGCAATAATACTCCCAAAGAAAAACCCTTGTTAAGGGTGTTCGATAATTATTTGTATCCATCAGATATCGAAGGCTTGGTAAAGGGAAATATGTCGGTCGAAGACAGTTTGGCTATTATTGATAATTACATCAATCAATGGATACAGCAAATGGTTGTGTTGGATAAGGCTAAAAACAATATCGATAAAAGTTTTGAAAAAGAGTTGCAGAGTTACAAAAACTCTTTGATTACGTACGAATACGAGCAATCGATAGTGACTCAGTTGCTCGATACTTCGGTTTCGGATGCCGAGATACAATCATATTACAGTGCTAATAAAGAAAATTTTACATTAAAAAATAATATCGTACGTATGATGTATGTAAAGATAGATAAGGAGTCTCCTTCTTTATCTAAAATTAAACGTATGATGTTTTCTTCGAGAGAGTTTACAGAAGATTTGTTGGTAGATATACAAAAACTATCGTCGATACATGCACAAGAATCGTTTTTCGATGTACAAATGTGGTTGCCTTTTAGCGATTTTCAAAAGATAATTCCAATTGAGACTTATAACGAGGAAATGTATATAAAACAAAATCGAAATATAACTATTTTGGATGATACATCTGCTTATTTGGCTCGTATTTTAGAATTTAAGATAGTTGATGAGATATCTCCGTTGAGTTTTGAATATTCCAATATAAGGAATATTATTTTAAATAAGCGCAAAATAGCTATTATCGAAAAGATGCAACAAGACTTGTTGAGAGTAGCTGAAATAGACAACAATATTGAATACTTTTTTGATAATAAAAAAGCTATTGAGTTACGCAATGATGTTCCAAAACGTATCGATAGCATACAACAAACAGAAGAATAGAGATAAAAAGATTTGTTAACTTGATAATGTTTGGATAATAAAAAGCAATTTATTTGGTTACTATAAGATTATAAATAAATAGACTTATGAATAGAAGAAAACTTATTTTTGGAGTTATACTAATGTCGTTTGTTTTTATATTTTCGACTAAGGCACAAGACAATGTCATTGTTGTAGATCAGGTAGTGGCAGTTGTCGGAAAAAATATTATTAAACTATCGGATATCGAAAATAGTTATGCCCAAATGCGAGTTCAAATGGGTTACGACAATGCTTTTAATAATCGTTGTACTATATTGGAAAGTTTACTTATGCAAAAACTTTTATTGCACAAAGGAGCTATTGATAGTATCGAAGTTCCGGAGCAATATGTGGATGCAGAGGTAGAACGTCAGTTGAAAATGCGATTGAAATATTTTGGTTCGAAAGAAAATATGGAACGTGAATCGGGTCAAAAGTATGAAGATATAAAAGCTTCGTATAAGCAAGTGATGCACGACTATTTTTTGGCACAACAAGTCGAAAGTGGCGTGGTGGAAAATGTAAAGATAACACCACGTGAGGTCAATGAGTTTTTCTATAGTATCCCGGCCGATAGTTTGCCTATGGTAGAGGCTGAATATGAGGTGTCGGAGATTGTAATAAGCCCCAAAGTGAGTGAGACAGAAAGAGATCGTGTGCGATTAGAACTTAACAAATTGAGAGAAAGAATATTGAAAGGTGATAAATTCTCTACTTTAGCTACTTTGTATTCCGAAGATGCCGGTACCGCAAAAAAAGGTGGTGAGTTAGGTTTCTTTACAAGGGGAGATATGGTGGCAGAGTTTGAGGCTGCTGCGTTTGCGTTGAAACCAGGCGAGGTATCGCCTGTTATCGAAACGAAATATGGTTTTCATATAATACAACTTATCGAAAGAAAAGGTAATATGATAAATGCCCGCCATATTCTTTTGGCGGCAAAAGCAACTCCCGAAGATTTAGTGGCGGCAAATATTCGTTTGGATAGTATAGTGAACGAAATAAAATCGGGAAGAATTACTTTCGATGAGGCCGCTCGAAAATTTTCGGATAGTCAAACAAAGACAGAAGGAGGAGTAGTAACCAATCCTCAAACCGGCAACAATCGTTTTTCGATAGATGTATTGAAACAGGTGTTTGTTGGCATAAATATCGAGCGTATGTCGGAAGGTGAGATATCGAGAGTGATATCAACTAAAAACGAATTAAACCAAGATGTATATAAAGTTGTACAATTGGTTAATGTAATAGATGCCCATAAAGCAAATTTGGTTGACGATTATGATAAAATATATCTTATAGCATTGCAAAATGCGCAAAGTATTAAACTTTCGGATTGGGCAGAGAAGATGATTAAAAATACATATATCAAAATTAATGACGATTACAAGGATTGTAACTTTAATTTGAATTGGTTGAAAAAGTAGGTTATTATGAATAATATGTCAGATAGTTCAATGATAGATAACTTGGTAAAAAAATACCAAGAATTGAAAAACGAAATAGGTAAGATTATTATAGGGCAAGACAAAGTGGTAGATAGCTTGCTGATATCGATATTTACCGGAGGACATTGTCTTCTTGTAGGCGTGCCGGGATTGGCAAAGACTTTGATGGTAAATGTATTGTCAAAAGCTTTAGGCTTGGAGTATAGTAGAATTCAGTTTACCCCGGACCTTATGCCATCCGATATTATTGGTTCCGAAATATTAGACGAAAACAGAAAATTTAAATTTGTAAAAGGATCTGTTTTTGCCAATATCGTTCTTGCCGATGAAATAAACCGTACCCCTCCAAAAACGCAAGCCGCGTTGTTAGAAGCTATGCAAGAAAAGTCTGTTACGGTATCGGGTGTGTCGTATAAGTTGAACGAGCCATTTTTTGTATTGGCAACTCAAAACCCAATCGAGCAAGAGGGAACATATCCATTGCCCGAAGCGCAATTGGACCGTTTTATGTTTAACGTAAAGCTTGATTATCCTACATTCGAAGAGGAATTGAACATAGTTAAAACAACTACAATAGATAGAAGAGAAGAAATAAAAGTGGTGCTTACTGCTGATGAGATATTAAACTATCAAAATGTGATAAAAAGATTGCCGGTGCCCGAAAATGTATATCGTTATGCTGTGGGTTTGGTGGCAAAAACACGCATATCGGAAGGCGAAAATCATCCTTATACACAAAAGTATCTTTCGTGGGGCGCCGGCCCACGTGCTTCGCAATATTTGATTATGGGGGCTAAAACTCATGCAGCTTTGCATGGTAAGTATTCTCCGGATATAGAGGATGTGAAAGCAGTTGCCGTAGAAGTATTACGCCACAGAATAGTGCGCAACTACTATGCCGAGGCAGAAGGTATTTCTACCGATACCATTATAAAGAAATTATTAGACGAATAAGATTGGATTATATGAATAAGAGATTTTTTTGTTGCTTAATAGTTATAGCATTTATGGTATCGTTGTATGCTCAAAGTGCTATATATTATCCCAACATAAAAGCATTGAAACCAAGCACCGAAACCGGTTTGTACGAGCCCGAATCTTTTGTATTGCTATTGGATTATACTAAAGGAGAGTCTGCTTATAAAGTAAAGGATATCGATTTGTTGGATTCGGTTTATCGTGTTGCTTTTTCGCGTACCAATCCAATGATGTATACTATCGTTATCGAAGGATATGGTTCAACCGAAGAACAGGACTTGGTAAAAGACAGAGTAAATCTTGTTCATAGATATTTTACAGGACGTTGCGATGCACAATTTATGATACGCATAGCTCCTAATCCAATTTCCTCATCTTGCTATGGCGATTCGGTGGAAATAGTACGATATGAAGTGCCTACCGATTTGAGATATTATGATATGGCCGAACTTCCCATAAGTAAGCATACTTTTAATAAAATACCTTTAGATGGTAAAGTAAAAGTAACGTTAAACAATAATCCTAAAGCATGTATAGGTGATTTTGAAGGTTGCAGTTTGCCTTCTAAAGATTCTATTATACGTTCTTACTATTCTTCTGTAACATTGACAAAGGGCTCGTTGCTGAAAATAAAAAACACTAAGGCCGAGTGTCCCAATGACGTTGAATTTTCGATAGAAGAACATCTTAATTATCGAGAAATATTGGATAAATATTTTTTGGTACCACATCAAAGACAAATAATAGTACAAACCGGTTTTATAGTATTGCGCAGCAACTACAAGCGAGAATATAATGAATGTTCTCAAGAGTTGCCGGATTCGATTTTTGTATCGTTTCCCGTTACTCAAGAACAGTTCGACAACAAAATTAAAATATTTGCTAAAAAATATACCGAAAAAGGTGTTGAATATCGTAGTTTGCCTACAAAAAAAATGCCTTCAAAGGTCTCGTTGAGTGTACAAGCCAATATAAATTCTACGCAGATAGATACAATATTTTTGGGTAAGCGAATAAAATTGGAAGAAGTAGAAGATTATTTTTATAAGGTAAAGACTGATGCTGAAGAAGGTACTATCACTATTGGCGAAAAATACTATAAACCTTTCCGTATCGATAAAAATGGCAATTATGAGCTAAAGAAACCTCTTAGAGTGTTGTTTAGAATGGAAAACGATTCGGAAGAAGAGGCTATAGAGGAAGAAATTAAAGTTGATAAAAAATATGCCGATGATGAAGAGATAGAATAAATACTATCTATGTAATCGGACTATAAATACGTTTATTGAAATGTCGAATTATTTACAATCAAATGTAACTAAAGTAACCACACATGTGCTACAAAACATGAAGCAAAGTGGCGAAAAAATAGCTATGCTTACTGCCTACGATTATTCTATGGCACGTTTGCTAGATGGTACAAAAATAGATATTATATTGGTTGGCGATTCTGCTGCCAATGTTATGGCCGGATACAAAACTACCTTGCCGATTACTCTAAATGAGATGATCTATCATGGAGCATCGGTGGTGCGTGCAATTAATAGGGCTCTTGTCGTAGTGGATATGCCTTTTGGTACCTATCAGGGTAATTCTAAAGAGGCTTTGGCATCGGCTATACGCATTATGAAAGAAACCGGTGCTGATGCGGTAAAACTCGAAGGTGGTATAGAAATATTGGAATCTATAAATCGTATACTCACTGCAGGTATTCCCGTAATGGGTCATTTGGGTCTTACTCCGCAGTCTATTAACAAGTTTGGCACTTACAATGTGAGAGCTACCGAAGAAGCCGAAGCTAAACGTCTTATCGAAGATGCTCATATATTGGAAAAAGCCGGATGTTTTGCTTTGGTATTGGAAAAAATCCCTGCCAAGTTGGCTGCTCAGGTTACCAAAGAAATCAAGATTCCTACTATAGGAATAGGTGCTGGACCTAATGTAGATGGTCAAGTATTGGTGTTGCATGATATGTTGGGTATAACTCAGCAATTCTCTCCTCGTTTTTTACGTCGATATCATGCCATAGGAGAAGAAATTACCAACGCTGTTAAGCAATATATATCTGATGTAAAATCGATGGATTTTCCCAATGAAAAAGAACAATATTAATATTAGTAAATACTATGGAAAATATATTTCTTTGTTATCCTAAATGCACCACTTGCCAAAAGGCTGAGAAGTGGTTGATTGAACACAATATTCCATACACCAAACGCCATATTGTAGAGCAGAATCCTACTGCCGAAGAAATAACTGCTTGGTGGAAAAAGAGTAATTTGCCGTTAAAAAGGTTTTTTAATACGAGTGGATTGATGTACAAGGATATGAATTTGAAAGAGCGTTTGCAAGAAATGTCCGATAAAGAGCAAATAGAACTCTTGTCGACTCATGGAATGTTGGTCAAACGTCCACTTTTAATAACTGATGAGGCAATACTTGTAGGATTCAAAGAAAACGATTGGAAAGAGATATTGCTATAGTTTTTCTTTTTTTTGAATAAAATTAACGACCATGATTAGAACAGAAGATATTACACGAACAGAAATAAGTGATTTAGGAGAGTTTGCGCTAATAAAGCACCTTACTAAGGAGTTTGAAATAAAAAACGATAGCACAATAAAAGGAGTAGGCGATGATGCTGCTGTTATCGATAGTAAGGGAAAACGCACTGTGGTATCTACCGATATGCTTATCGAAGGTGTCGATTTCGACATGACGTATACTCCATTGCGTCATTTGGGCTACAAAGCTGTAGCTGTTAATCTATCCGATATTGCTGCAATGAATGCCATTCCTAAGCAAATAACCGTCAATATAGCTGTTTCTAACCGATATTCGGTAGAGGCATTGACTGAACTTTATGCGGGTATATATTTGGCCTGTCAGCGATATGATGTCGATTTAGTGGGAGGTGATACCTCGTCAAGTCCTGCCGGAATGTTTATCTCTATTACTGCCATAGGCGAAGTTGATTCTGATAAGTTGGTATATCGTAGCGGCGCCAGTGTTCATGATCTTATATGCGTAAGTGGAGATTTGGGATCGGCTTATTCGGGATTGTTGGTGTTGGAACGCGAAAAGGTTACTTTCAAAGCTAATCCTAACTATCAACCCGATTTGGCAACTTTCGATTATGTAATAGATAGATATCTAAAACCCGAGCCTCGTATGGATATAATTAAGTTTTTGGATCAAAAGGGAATAGTGCCTACATCAATGATAGATGTGTCTGACGGATTAGCTTCAGATGTGATGCAAATATGTGAGGCATCGAGTGTTGGATGCGAAATATACGAGGAAAAAATACCTATCGATTATGCCACAACTATGGTATGTAGTGAGTTTGGTAAGATGTTGCCCGTTTCTAATGCCCTTAATGGAGGGGAAGATTATGAGCTATTGTTTACTATCAAGCAAGCCGACTATGAAAAGATAAAAGATAGTGCAGAGGTTCACGTAATAGGTCATATTACCGAGGCTAACATGGGTATGATGTTGGTAACGCCTCAAAATACAACTATTCAATTGCGAGCCCAAGGCTGGACTGGAAAAGATGACGAATAGTTTTTTTGAAAAACGTTCAATCAAATATATAAAAAAGGGAGTTTCCAATCGGAGACTCCCTTTTTGCTATATATTCTTTTATTAAAAATCGAATTATCTTCTTTTTTCTTTAATACGAGCTTTTTTACCGGTCAATCCTCTTAGATAGAAGATGCGTGCTCTGCGAACAACACCATATTTGTTGATGTCGATTTGTTCGATAAAGGGCGACGCAATAGGAAATATTCTTTCTACTCCTACACCACTGGATATTTTCCTAACAGTAAAAGTTTCTGTTGAGCCGTTTCCTGAGCGTTGTAATACAACACCTTGGAATTGTTGGATACGTTCTTTGTTTCCTTCGCGGATTTTATAATGAACAGTAATGGTATCACCTGCTTTGAAATTTGGGAACTCTTTGCGTTCTACCAAATTTTCTACATATTGCATTAATTCTGTTTTTCCCATGACATAAAAATGTTTG
>JAFZFU010000083.1 GCA_017555745.1 Bacteroidales bacterium | reverse complement strand
GAAATAATGAACTCTTTAGCTCCAATAACCTCTATAAGCAACACTTTAATAAACAATAAATACGATAGCGAAAAGATACAACAAGGATTGGAAACCATCCATTCCACCTCCAATAGGCTGATGAAGTTTGTGGAATCGTTCAGGTTGCTTTCGCGTGTACCTCAGCCTCATAAAACTCCTGTTTATTTAGCCGACATAGTAGAGGAAATATTACACCTGATTGATGCAAGTAATATAGATATAACTACAAATATCGCACCTACGGACACTATAATATACGCTGATAGTACACAGATAAGTCAAGTAATGATAAATTTACTGAAGAATGCAGTAGAGGCATGTCATAACACACCTTGTAATAGCAAACACCATATAGAAATAACTTCCATAATAGATTCTGCAGAGCACATAATAATAGACGTTACTAATAGTGGTAAAGCTATACCGAACGAAGAACTCGATAACATATTTACACCTTTCTTTACTACCAAAAAAGATGGCACAGGAGTAGGCCTTGCCATATCCAAACAGATAGTACGCCTACACAACGGCTCACTAAATCTTGTGCAAAACCGAAATGGTGTGGTGGTATTTAGAATAGTATTGGAATAAGTAGTTTCGTATTTAACCCGAAAGCCAAAAGTTTTTTTGGCAGAATGCAAAAAAAAATGTATTTTTGCAAATTATTTCATAGTAAAGAAAGTACGTAAATGAAGAAGTTTTTGTTGCTGATAGCTACGGCAGTTATTGTATTATGCTCCTGTAGTACGGAGTTTAATCCCAACGATGAATGGGAAGAAACCATGGTGGTATATGGTTTGTTGGACCAAGACTGCGATACCACTTGGATACGTGTGCAGAAATGTTTTTTGGGCGAAGGTAATTCGTTTGCTTATGCGCATATAATGGATAGTTCGGTATATGCTCCCGACGACCTTGCGATACGCATCACCGAGTGGTATGCCGAAGAACGTAATGGAGTATTAGTAAAAACTGTTCTTACCGGACAGGTGTTTGACTTCTCATATAAGATGCTTACAGATAAACCGGAGGGCGATTTTTTTGCTCCCAATCAGCCGGTATATTATTGTCGCACTAAAGGTAAATTGTTCCCCAAAAGGATATATGAATTGGAGGTAAAGAATACCAAGACCGGAAAATCTGTAAAATCCGAAACTTCTCTGATAGGCGATGGTATACAAGTGAAACACCCTTTGAATGTATTCCAATTTAAAGATAATCGCAATAGTAGTTGTATTGTGAGATGGACTGTTGATTATGATGGAAAAGCACGAGTGTTTCAACCGGTAGTCAGATTCTTTTATTTGGAACGAGATAAGGCCAACGAAACCGAGATTCCCGTGCTTAAATATGTGGATATAGAGGGGGATGTATATCGCAATATCGGTAACAACAACCAAATGCAGGGCGACTTTTCGAAATCTGAGTTTGGTGCAATGCTAAAAGAAAAGATAGGAGTAGACGATAGTAAACAGCGTTTGATGGCAGATAGTGTACAAATATTTATATATGCCGCTGATGAGAATATGAGCAATTATATGAGTGTTAGTATTCCTCCTACAAGTATTGTTCAAGAACGTCCTGTATTTTCTAATATCGATGGAGGATTGGGCATATTTGCCTCTCGACGCACCAAGATAAAAGAGAAAAAAAGTGCCCCAACATCGCCAACCAACGACTATAGAAAGTTTATCGAAAGTTTGGGCTTAGGCTTCTAAAAATCAATAAAATAAAAAAAAAAAGTAATTTATTGTTGTTATGTCAAAATTTTTGTGTAACTTTGCAATTTAAAATAAAAACGATATTAAATTTAAAATCAATAGTTTAAATATAAATATATGAATATAACAAGAGAAAACATAGGTGAATTGGAGCTTTTGTTGAAAGTGGAAATAAGCGAAAGCGATTACAATGAGAAAGTAAGCAAACAACTAAAAGAATATCAAAAGAAAGCTACCGTACCGGGTTTTCGCAAGGGAATGGCCCCTCTTCCTTTGATAAATAAGATGTATAAAAAAGCCATCGTTGCCGACGAAGTTCAAGGTATATTGTCTGAATCGTTGTTCAAATATATCGAAGAAGAAAAATTGGAAATAGTAGGTTCGCCATTGTCGAACGATGAAAAAACAGGTGAGATAGATTTTGAAGGCACCGATTTCGTATTCTATTTTGATGCTGCTTTGATGCCTCAAGTAGATATAAAATGGGATGCTGTTGACGTGAAAAAGTATCAAATAAAAGTATCGTCGAAAGAAGTTGAAGAACAAATAACCGAGGTAGCTCAGCGTTATGGTAAATTCGAAACTCCCGAAACCGCAGCCGAAACAGACTACATATATGGTAAAGCTGTAGAAGTAGACAAAAATGGTAATGCCGTTGAAGGTGGTTTGAATACTTTTATATCGATGGATTTGTCGAAAGTAAAGAAAGACGATATCAAGCAAAGTTTTATAGGTAAGAAAGCGGAAGACAAAGTTGTATTCAATCCTGCAAAAGCATTGGATGTTGAAACAATAGAAAGAACATTCCGTTTGGATAAAGAAGAAGCTAAGAAATTAAAAGCTGATTTCGAAGTTACTTTGAGTGGTATTTCTCGTATAACTCCTCATGAATTGAACGAAGAATTGTTCGCCAAGGTGTTCCCCGGTGAAGATGTAAAAGACTTAGATGCTTTCAAGAAACTTTTGAAAAAACAAATGGAAAAGTCTTACGATGAACAATGTCAAATGCTTTTCAATGCAGAAGTGCGTAAAGCTCTTCTTGATCAATTCTCGGCCGAAATACCAACTGAATTCTTGCAACGTTGGTTAGCTTCGAGAGGCGAAAAAGACCTTACTCTTGAAACCATAAAAGAAGAATGGGAAGAAAAATATCTTCCTGCTATTAAATGGGAATTTATTGAAGCTGCTTTGAGAAAAATAAAAGACATCGATCCAACTCAAAACGAAGTGGTAGATTATATCAAAGGTGTAATGAGTCAACACAATTTGCGTAATGCCGACGAAGACGAAAAGGCTTACGATGAACGTTTGGAAACTGCAGCAAGAAACATAGCAGGCAACAGAGAAAGTTCGGGACAAATATACGAACGTTTGTATACCGATAAATTGTATGCATTGCTTAATGAGCAAATTAAACCTGAAGTAGAAAAAGTAACTATAAAGGAATTTGCTGAACGTAATAAGTAATTTGTTAATAAGGTTTTTAAATATTTACGGGGCTATATAGTTTATGTTATGAGCCCCGTTTTTTTTGTACTAATAATAAATGGTTTTGAAAACCATGACTTAAAGTATTATATTGATTGACGGTGAACTATGGATAGAACTTTGAAATTTTGTATTGTTTCTTTAAAGATTTGTAGTTTTAGAACATATATATATATTCTAAGCACTATATGAAAAAAGGGCTGAAACAAATGTTTCGGCCCTTTTTGTGTAATTATAGTTTTGCTTTAGGCAAACTATTCTTTTATTATTCTATGGCATTGTCCATCTATTTTCAATACGTATACACCACTTTGCCATGCTTGAGTATTTAGCATAAAGTTGTCGGATGTTATTGAATATTCGCTTATCAATTGTCCATAAACATTATATACTAATGCCTTTTTGTTATTCGCCTTTTCTATGTTGATATAGTCGTGGCATGGATTTGGATATAATTTAATATTGATATCGGTAAAGTTATCATGGATAGATACTTTTTCGCTCAATACGCAAACACCTGTCAGGTCGAAACCTCCCGAAGCTATATTAGTGGGGTAAGGGTCGTTAACAATGTTGCCGAAAGCATCGTAACTTGCATATTGTGGATCGATAGTGCCTACTACATCGATGATTTTCACGTGAGTGATATTGTTGATATCGATATTGGCACTATCACGTAGTTCTTCCAAATCGAAAGGAGTACCCCAACCTATGCGGTATTTACCGGCAAGGTTATTGATATTTGTTGCATCTAAAGTGCCATCGCTACCAACTTGTTGTGTTGTAGGCGTAAGCGATGTAGCCGGAAAACGTACAAAATTAACTCCATCCGAACTTAGTTCTACGAATGCAAGTTCAAGGAAATAGTCGTTGAAAGAGTTTTCGTAAACAGCAAAATCAAATCCTTCGTTGTTGGTAATAGGCTTTTCGAATGTAAGGATAGCGTAACCACCATCGCCTAAACTGATAGCGTTTGTAGTAGTTTCGTCGGCAGGTCCTATGGCATATTCTTCGTTGCCAAACGATACAGGCGATTCGGCAGTGGCTATATTCATATATCCACGTTCTACAGTGCAAGATGTAGCCCAATTCTTTATTCTGTTGTCTTGGTAGTGAATAGCAGTGCAACCTTCGGTTCCTACTATACCACAGAAACGATTAAGATTAGGATTACTTACAGCTTGAGTGCTAAGTTCTTTCCAATATACTTGATAAGTTTCGGTATATCCGCCACAGAAATAATCACCTACTGTTACCACATCACCATCTGATACTAAATATGTGTTGCAATAATCCATTGGGAATACACCATTTACACTATACATTGCATAGCCTTCCATAATAAGGTTTAGAGTATAGTTGTTATCGGTATACGACATTGTATTTATACTTCCATTGGTTAGTCCGATTGCTAAACGATTGTCGGCATTGTCTATATCTTGCAACATCATTGCAACGGTTATGCTGTCGGTACTATTCCAACGGTATCCCCATGCAAGTCCGATGTATTCTTCGTTGGTTTGGTTTACTACAAAGTTGGCAGTAAGTATGGCTTGATTATCGCCTTCGCCGACCCAATATACTATTTCTTCAGGAGTGATAACAGGAATATATGGATCTTCGGGGCGTTCTTCAGGAATGGTTACAGGGTTTACTTTTGCAAGCCATACATATGAATAGCTGGTATAGTTGCCAAAAGTTGGATCGTTGATTACTACAGAGTCGGCAATGGTGGCACATGCAAGGTCGCCCCATTTTATAAAATCGCCATTCTTTACATATTGTTGGTCGTAGCCCAACGCAGCACCTAAGCCATTGATATTATACATCCAAAAACTACCTTCGGTTAAGCTTAGCATGGTCGAGCTGTCGGTGTATATTATGTCGGCTATTCCGTAGGCATTGGGAGTATAATCCAAACGGTAGTCGGCGTTTGCAATAGAATCGATTATTGTTTTTATTGTTACGCTGTCGTGGCTGAAACGGAATCCCCAAGCCAAAGCAGTGTCGGGATTGTTCCAGTTGATGGCAAGGATAACTTCGTTGCTACCTTGTCCTACCCAATATATAATGCTGTCGGCACTTATAGTAGCATCAGCCAATAGTATGGTGTCGTTGTCATCATCGTTCCCGCCATCTGTAGAACCATTAGGATCGGGTACTGGAGTGGCAGTAGTGGCTGTAAAAGCACAACCATCGGAAAATTCCATAACATCACCATTGCTTATAGCTTGACTGCTTACTCCGGAGGCATACGAGTCATTAACAGTGTAACACCACCATAGCTCGGTAGATAAATTGTAAGTTGCATCGGAGTACGAAATATCATCAATAAAGCCACTCGACACGCCATTGATAGATAGACGCGTGTCGGCATTGTCTATAGCTGTAAGCATATCGGCTGCTGTAATGCTGCCATTCCAACGGTAGCCCCATGCAAGGCTTTGTGCCGGCGACGCTTCGTCCCAACTTACAACAAGTATTGCTTCGTTGCTTCCTGTGTCTATCCAATACTGAATATCTGAAGTTGAGATAGTTGGAGTTTTACTTAGTGTTTCTCCAGACTTGGGATGTTCAAAATTTTGAGCGTAAGCTCCCGCTATTGATATCGAAATCGATACCAATAAAGAAAATAATACTTTCTTCATTTTTAATAATATTTTATCTGTTTATTTTATCTGATTTGTTTGTTAGTTTGTTTTTCTTCTGCTTTTGTGAAAAGAAGAGGCACTTACCGAATAGTGCCCCTTCGCACTTTGAAATTAATAATATTATAACTTATAGGAAAACAATTTTCGATGGTCCTACTCCGCATTCTTTTTTAGATATGAAAGTGCCTTTGGCATCAAATACGTATATATCGCCATTGGTTTGATAGTTTTGTGCATCGGCAATATATACATTCTGCGAAACAGGGTCGATACCTATGCCGTAGGGCGATACAAGGGGTTGGCTGGCTGCATAGCTCCATGGTGTTTCTACAAAGGTGGTAAGGTTTATTTTGGTAAACATTTGTTGCCCTGTAGCCCAATCGTAATTGTAAACCAAGGCATACACATCATTATATACAGCAATATTGCTTGCCGGAATATCAATTTTTTGTACAGCCTTACTTCCCATATCCAATACACTTAAACTAGATGCAACATCGGCATAGTTGCCGTTGCATACCACCATTATTCGGCCTTGTCCTATTGGTTTTACTTGCTTGGGATTCAAACCAATGGTTATTTTTCCTTCCACAGCAAAGGTACTTAAGTTAATCACGCTCATAGTGGAGTCATAGAATGTGGTACCCGATGCATCTTGGTCCCAAGCATGTGCTACATATAAGTAGCCGTTGTAGGCATATAGGTCTTCACATTTTCCACCTTCGGTTTGGCATTGTGCTACTATGGATAGGGTTGCAGTATCTATCTTCACTACGGTTTTGTCGTAGCACGACACGTAGGCATACCCTTCGTAGAATGCCACTTCGCGTGGCTGTTTGCCACTTAATAGTATCTGTTGAATAGAATTTCCTGTCTTAGAATCTATAACTTCAACAGTGTTTGAACAGTTTACTACCACATACATCTTGCCACCATATATTTCTATATCGTTAGCCACATCGCCAAGTCCTCTACCATTTCTTGATGCAAAGTAGTCATTGGCAATGGAGTTGTCGATATCCGAGTAGCGACTTAGTTCGGCATCGTTGCCGCCCCATACACCTTCGTTTAGAATATACACACGACCTTCGTTGGATTGCGAATCGTTGGTTGGATTTGTGTTTTCACCTTTCTCGCACGAGAATAATGCTGTACTTAACACAGCTACTGTCATTAATTTAAATAATGTCTTTGTCATATCTGTTAATGTTTAAAAGAAATAACTTACGTTTATTTTATAGTTTCGTCCCATCATTGGGTAATTTTTTATCACTTCGTATTGTACATCAAAAAGGTTTAACACTTGCGCCTGAATGGTCAAAAGGGCTCTGTTTTTCAATGTAATATATTTGGATAATGTAATGCTTTGGTCTACATATCCATGCACAAGATTATTGTCGGTATTCTGCGACATACGGTATCTGTCGCCAACACATATTATATTATATCCTATATCGAAATATCTGGGAATTTCGAGGTGGAGCATGACTCCCCCCGAATGTTTTGGTGTATAGGGTATCTGTTGGTTGTAGGTTTTGGAGCCCTCGTCTGTCTTGTCTTTTGCACTTTGGAACGAGTAGTTCAAAGCCATCGACAAGACAGCTTTCGACAAGGTGAAACGTTGAGCGAAGTTTGATAATGAGACCTCCACCTTGCCATCCAGACCCAATATATCTACACGACCTATATTCATCATCGACCATAGAAATAGATTTTGCGAAGGAATGGCTACTATCTTATCTGTTACACGATTGTAGTATCCATCCATAGTGGCTATAATGTATAGGTTATCCTCGTACTTTGTGTAAGATAAACCCATATTGTTTTGAAATGCCTTTTCGGGATTTAAGTCCTTGGCTATGGTATAATAATACATTTCGCTAAAATTAGGTATGCGGTAATTTTCTTTAAAGAAGTAGCGTATCATAAATGTTTGTTCTTTCCATGGCTTTACGGATATTCCCACGTATGGCGATAGGCGTTGATACTCCTTTGTAAAATTGTTGCAAACATATTCCTGTATAGTAGTAGAAAGTATATTGCCCGAAATGGATATGCCTTTGGCTTTGTAGGTCATGGCAAGCACGTTGAGCCATGAGTAGCGCTCTACCTCGTTGTTGGCAGCCATATTGGAATGCAATGTATTTATAGCGCCATCGGTTGAGTATGCTACTTTAAATTCCTTGAATATAGTGTACTGAGCTGTACCGGAAAGGTATCCTTCTTGTTGTAAATATTCGTTTCGAAGATAGCCGTCGGCGTTGAGGGCTGCAGTATCTTCGTATATGCATTCCGAAAGATTGTACTTACCGTTTAGTTGTATTTTCCATTTCTTTGACAATACGTTTTGATAGTTCATTTGTGTAAAGAATACTTGGTCGTACATGCGTTCGGATGTCTTTTGAGTGTAGAATGTTGTAGGTCCGGGTAGGTTGCGGTACGATTGGTTGTAGTGTACTTTAGTTGTAAGACTTTGATTTTGTGTAGGTCTATAGAATAGCCTAAGGTCGGCCATACCCATCTTTACTTCCGAGTTTTTGCGATATTCAAGCGAACTGCTGTCGTTGTGGCTGTTGGTATAGTAGAGTGTAAAAGGATAGTCGCCGGTGCTTTGCATATAGTTGCCGGATAGTGATATAGTTAAGTCATCGTTTATATATTGATTCCACAATATCGATGGATTAATAAGTCCAAACGAGCCTCCTTCTAAGCGCAGCTTCATATCGGTTTTGTTCCACTTGTTTACTCTTGGTCTTTTGCTTTGTACGTTTATCACGTTTCCGGCTGCAAAAGAGCGTGCTGTTTGGAAAATATCATCGGTATTGCCGTTGGCAAACGAAATGTGGTCAACATTGTCCAACATATATTTACCAAGGTCCACTTGCCCGTTTTGGCAGTCGCTTACTGCCACCCCGTCGAGCGTTAGTGTTGAAAATTGCGAGCCAAGCCCACGAGCCGATACTGTTTTTACACCGCCCACTCCGCCATAGTCGCGGACAACCAGGCTGTTTATGTTTCGCAAGGCGTCGGACAGTTGTGTGGCATTGATACGTTCTATATCGGTGTCCGATACCACATGTACCGGTGTTTGCGAACGTACCTCTGTGGGTGTTTCGACACCTAATACTATACGAACCTCTTTAAGAGTTTCGGTCTTTAAGGTGTCTTGGCATAATGCCACTTTGGTTGATAATAATAAGATAACGGCTAAGGTTATCTGTTTCATCGGTCTCATTATTCGTTTACTATTTTGATGTTTACAAAATAGCTTCCGTATTGAAATAGTGAAAATTCAAAGACATTATTTCTGCAATGTGTCTGTCATTTCAAGCTCTTTCCGCGAAAGCTTCAAATTTATCCGACTTGGCAGGTCTTCTGACTTACTCCCCCCGGCCATGCCTTCCCATGCTCTCAATGATGCACAGTGGCAATTTGGATTGTTTATGACCGTGGTTCAAAAAAAGGAGCTTACAGCAGCGGGACTGTTCAGGACTCTCACCTGATTCCCTTTTCACACACGACGAAACGAGTGTTCGCCTGTGAACCAAATCGGTTGCAAAGTTACAAACTTTTTTTCAATTACAACGAAAAAAATGTAATAAAAATAGAATAAGAAACGCTATGTAACGTATTATTAGTTGGTTGTGGATATAAAAAAGATGTCGGCTAATGAGATTATCGAGGAGTATTTGTTTTCTTATATATAGTCTTATGCTATAAACTATACGAATTTCGATAGTCTTCCAATGCCATTATATTGGCTTGTTCGATAGTCCATCTCGGGTCGGATATTTTGTTTGCCAATTCGAAATACGAATCAATTTGAGATATATCGCCTTTCTCTATCAAGTTCTTTATGATGGTTATGATTTTGGTGCATTCATCGGTGTACTTTAATGCTTGCTTTTCGCTGAAACGAATTACAAACCAATCGTTTTTGCGAAAATAATTGTTGCGCTCCTCGTCTTCACCATCTATGCAGTGTTGCTCTCGTTTTGTGTCGTATTCGTATGGCTCGTCTATTTCGAGGTCGATACACACTCCGTTGTTTGTTTTTATCGCTAAATCTATTTTGTAATCGCCCATTTTCATATCTATAAAGATATTGTCGGGCATTACTTTCATAAGTTGATAGAATAAAGCATTTTCGGCTTCGCTGCGGGGTGTGGAATTATTGTCGCGAACAAACGGCGAACTTTGTTTGATACATCGTTTTAAGATGCTTACCAATGCTTCTTCTTTTTGATTCTCGATGAATTCGATATACTGTGAACGAAAATTTTCTATATCGCTTAAATAGTTGGCGCATGCCTTATTGTACTTTTCCAACTCCATTTCGTATTCGGTATCATACATACTCTGTTCTGCTTCGTAATCAGGGTTGGGAATTTTTTTTTCGCAGTGTTTGAATTTAGGTACGAAACAGAGAAAAGAAATGCATAGCGAAATTCCGACGGATATAAAAACCGACGAAATAATGGCAAAAACCAATGTGGAACCTCTTAAGTACAGAAACAGAGTAATACAAAATGTTATTACAAAGCTTATCAAAAAGGTTATCAAGCGGCTGTTGGTTTGAACTTGACTGAACTTTGAGAAGTATTTTTCTGCTTTTTCGCGTCTGGGTTTTTGTGGAAGTGTAGGCCGTTTTAAGTATTTCCAATCGTTGTAAAGGCAATCGTTCAAATTAGGCAGAAATTCATCTATGCAGATGTAATCGGGAGTGGGCTGATCTGAAATATCATTAGATACAGAGAAGTCTCTATCGAGTTTTTTGATAAACGAATAAGGAAACAATGCAAAGGGATAATAGTAAGGTACCTCATTTGTAGGAATAGTGGACCCGAAAAAATCGGCTCCTCCAATCCTTTTTATCATACCCAACTTGTCGTATATATAGTCGGATTTGATAGAATGGATTTCTTTAAATGAATGCCATCCATGGTCAAAATTTATCGGACTCATTATTCCTATATTATTATTTCTTTATCTACTAAATATTTATATTAGTACTACAACGAATATATTCACATCCTTCTAACGCTATTTTCCACTGCAAAGTTACAAATATTTCTTGAATGTACAAAGAATTTTGATATTTTATTTTTCGTGCGTACTATTTTGGAACCTATTTACTTGTTTTTCGCTTTAAGACAATATAATTTTTTATCTCGCAGCAAAAGTTTGAAATACCTGCTTATAAAGTTTTAGACCCCTATAGGATTTCTATATTCCAAAGTTTGGAATATACTTTTCTTGCGGGGAAAATAATTTTTTGCGGGGATGAAAATAATTTTTGTTCCCCGCTTTCGGAGAAAGTGATGATGAGATTTAAAAAACATGATATGTTTAAGGCAATTTCTAAAAATTCCACGTTCTATGAATTATTATCATGAAATAAAAGAACATTTGTGTGATTTGCGTTTTTTCTTGGAATCTTTTTACTTTCTTTTTCAATCGCATAGCTCGCTATACACAATCAAAAGAAAGTAAAAAACTTCTCAAGAAAATTTCACAAATCACTTACAAAGCAATTTTTAGAACTTGCCTTAATATAATGGCTGATAATTATAGTTTTAAATCTTAGAAAGTATAGTTTTCAAAAAATATTTGTACATATTGGAAAAAAATAGTACTTTTGCCGTGTTTATCTTACGCGTAAGATAAAGTTAAAAATGGTTGAATCAAAAAGCTATGATTGTGAAAAATAAATTATTACGGGGAATATTCTTTGCTTGTATACTATTATTTTGCAAGGTTTCGAAAGCTCAAAATTGGAGCAATTATGTATTTAGTAGCGCTATTGATACCACTAAGTGGCGAGATATAAGTGTGGGAGCCACCACTATTTTGGGCGCCAATGTAAACGATACTGCATCAGGGCTATTGGATATAGGGTTTGATTTCTTTTTTGGTAATAGCTATTACAATAAATTCAGTGTAACCGAAAATGGTGCGATGGCATTGGGAACTGTTGCTATAGGGTCCGATGTCAATTCGGCGAGCTTTGGCTCCTATAGTACGGAGATGCCTAAAATTGCGCCTTTTGCCCGCGATAACAATACGGCTGTAAATGGGTATGTAAAGTATAAACTTGTGGGCCAGGCTCCAAGCAGGGTATTGGTGGTTGAATATTGTCTTACCAACCCTATTTCTATTTCGTTTCAGATACAGTTGTTTGAAGGTAGCAACGATATAATAATTGTTTATGGTAATACAAATACGACCGGATATTACACTTATCAGTTGGGTATAGGCGACCAAATGGGGTGTTATATGGTCCGTTCAAACGATAATACTGTGCAGTTTTGTTCGCCGGGATATTCTTCTGTTTATTATAATGTCTACATACCTTCTTCGTATAGATATTACAAGTTTGTCTGGGTGTCGCCTTCGTGTCCGATGCCTATCAATGTTACTTCCACATCGTTTGTGGATGCCATTACACTGTATTGGGAAAATTTGGTAGGATATGATCTGCAGGGATATATAGTGGATTATGCCATTGCAGGTACTGATACATGGAATTCCATGCAAATTGCCGCTTCGTCTAATTGTACTATTTCCAATCTTTTGCCATCGCAACTATACGATATTAATATAAGGTCATTGTGTTCGGATGGAGATATGAGTGATACTCTTTCGTTGCATATTCGTACTGCTTGCACAAACAATTTGCCTATACCTTTTATAGATAATTTTGAAGGATATAATTATGGGCAGTTTGTAACCCAGCCTACTTGCAGTTGGATTATTCAAACTCTGTCAACTTCATCTTCTACCGGCAGGCCTACATTGTATACTTCAACCTCTTCGGGGTCGACTAATACTTGTATGAAACTTAGTACTTCAGGAGAATATTATCTGGTAACTTATCCTGTCGATGTTACAAACAATCCTTTGCAGTCGTTACAAATTTCGTTTCGAGGATATTCTTCTTTATCCGACTATAGCAAGGTCGTAGTGGGCGTTATGAAATCGATAACGAGTTTTCAAAGTCCCGACCTTGTGTCTTTTTATCCTATAGATACACTGGATTTTGGAGGAGAATGGGAACAATGGGATATAAGTTTGGCCGATTATCCTATCGATAGCATGGGATGTTATATAGCCATGCGCTGTTATTCGATGTCGGGAGCACAAAGTGTATATATAGACGATGTAGAGGTAATGCCCATACCATCGTGTCAACGTCCTACCACTATGGAGATATACGAAAATTCTGCTACACGAGTTGGATTGCGATGGAATACTATGGAAGGTGTCGGAGAGTATGAGGTAATATATGGTTTGCCGGGTTTTGACCAAAATAATCCCATCGATAATCTTTTCGTAACGGATACCACAGTTGTTTTAGATAATTTATTGCCGAATACTACGTACAATATCTATGTACGGACCCTATGTGCCGAGGACATAAGTACTTGGAGAGGACCGATAGCTGTAACTACGGGTGAAATAAATATACCTATTTCCGGTATGTCAGATATATATACATGCGATGCTATAGTTACTTATAATTCTCCTGGTTCGTTGGTTTCTAGTATCAAATCTATTTTTACACTATATCCCTCATCGCCTGATATGGTGTTGGTACTAAATGGTTCGGTAGACTTTAGTTATGCATCATCAAGCATGTTGTATATATTTGATGGTGCCGATACCAATGCTCCTATCATATATGCATCCAATGTTAACGATAATGATATAAGATTATTATCTACCGAAGGTCCGATAACAATTTTGCTGCATAATGTATATAATGAACTAAATTCACTTACTTTAAATGTACATTGCGATAGTACGTATACATGTAGCAGAATTAACGATATAGCGGTACATGCAGATGGAAGGACAGCATTGTTTAGATGGTTTCAGCGGGGCGAGACGTCGAATACAATGGCATATAACTATAGATTGATGTATGGCTCAACCATCGTGGATAGCGGAACAACTGCTTTTCAGTATAAATTGTTATCTAATATTCTATATGATACGTTATATACTTTTATGGTGCGTACGGCGTGTGCCGATGGCTCTTACACCCCTTGGGCAGAAAAGTCTTTAAAAATAAATAAGAATGTTTTTATAGGAGATACTGCAACTAGATCATCGATGTATTATATTCCGGTGGGCCCTCGAACATATTATAATTATAGTCAGCAGTTGGTCTTTGCGTCTGAAATGGGAGGGCCCGGACTGATAAATGGTTTGACTTTTTATCGATATGGCAACAATACAGCAATCGATACCATAGAGAGAAATATAGATGTGTATATGAAGCATACATCTATGGATAGTTATTCTTCTTTTGAAACCAATAATATGCGCCTTGTGTATAGCGGACCTTTTGTTGCCAATGGTCGTGAATGTAAAATAGTGTTCGATACTGCATTTCATTATAACGGCTACGACAATTTGCTTATATCTGTAGACGATAACTCGATAACTACAACGGGCAACTATTACTCATATTATGTTCATGCAACAGGTTATTATAACACATTCTATCTGCAAAGTACCACAGATATAGTACCTAATATGATTCAGGGATTAACCGGAGTGACTATTTCTAACTATCGTAACAATATGTTGATAGATATAGATAGAAATAATCTATGTCTTTCTCCATACGTTTATATAGTTAATAGAGATACTGCCGGTATAGATATGTTGCTGGCCCCGGGAAATGCCGAAAACCATTGGATAATATCGTATAAAGAGGAGTACGGTATGCACTGGGTGGTGGCGGACACTATAGCAGTGACTGATGAAATCTATACTTTGGGAGGTCTTGCGTCCAATACAACGTATAATATACGAGTAGAGGCATTGTGTTCCAATGGAACAGAAGAACGTATACTTACGACAACTACCACATGTGTACCGACAATAGAATTGCCATATTTCGAAAGTTTCGATGATAATGGCGATGGGACTATTCCTTGTTGGAATACTTATTCGGACGAAGATACTGCATCGTATGTAGTGGTAAGAAATAACGATTTTCCTCTTACCGGACCCGGCGCATTGCATATAAGATCATCGTTGAATACGTGTACGGCCGCTATCTTGCCTAAGTTTGTTTCTCCTATCGATAGTTTGCTTATTACCTTTGCTATACGTAAGGCTTATAATGATGATGTAATATCCGAAATAGAGGTGGGTATAGTAGAAGACCTCGACGTTATACAAACATTTCAAAGAGTGGCAAAGGTGCGTGCTTCATCGATTTCGGATTGGGAATACCATACCATATCTTTCGAAAACTATAGTGGACAAGGTGGATATATTGCATTTTATACCAGAAATATAAATACTTCGGTTTATATAGACAATTTGGAAGTCTCGAAAGTACAGAATTGTAATAGGCCTACAGATATCGTGGTGGATAATATTGTAAGCACTTCGGCTGATGTATCGTGGATTGATAATGCCGCCGTTGAATATATAGTGGAGTATGGCCCTTATGGATTTGAGAAAGGAACGGGTATAATGCTTTCTACTATGAATACAAATCTGACACTTCAGAATCTTTCACGCAATACATTGTACGAGCTATATGTACGTTCGATATGTATTGACGGCGATACAAGTTTGTACTTCTATCCTGTTTCATTTAGGTCGTCGTGTGGTTCGATGACGCAGTTTCCATATCGCGAAGATTTTGATAGTTATACTATTGCTAATCAGTTGCAGATGCCGGATTGTTGGCATTATGGAAGTATGATAGGTGGAAATTCCTATAATGCTGTATATCCATACATTGATTACAGAAACGATGCAGATGGTTGTGGGGCTTCGATAAGATTGGGTACAAATAGATATTCCGGTCAGAATAATACTTATTATTCCTATTTTACACTTTTGCCTATTGATTCTACAGCGTATGGAGTGCGCGAATTTATGCTTGACTTTAAGGTAAAGAAAATGCAGGTAGGGGCTACTGTTGATAATAAATTATTATTGGGAGTAATGACACACCCCGATTCGGTACAGACTTTTGT
This sequence comes from Bacteroidales bacterium, assembly GCA_017555745.1. GTDB lineage: Bacteria > Bacteroidota > Bacteroidia > Bacteroidales > P3 > HGM05376. Next base: position 5,938 of record JAFZFU010000083.1, on the reverse strand, counting down.
ATGTGTGGATACCATTTATTGTACTGCCGATACAGGTGTATGGCAAAACTTTAGAGAGGTGGAACTTTATAGCTATTTAGGACGTGCTAAGTACATCGCATTTCTTACTCGAACATCGGGAACGTATATATCGGATTTCTGTATTGATGATGTCGAAGTGGATTTGATACCAAGTTGCTACAAGCCCATAGATGTATGTGTGGCAGATGTTACATCCTCGTCGGTATCTTTAACTTGGACAGAACGCAATGCTGCACCCTTTTGGGAGGTAGAATATGGTAATTCGGGGTTTCTGCCCGGCACAGGTTCAACCGTGTTTACTTCTTCTAACCTTTGTACAATAATGGGATTGCAACCTAATACTATGTATGATTTTTATGTACGTTCAATATGTGGAATGGGAGACACGAGTGCTTATTCTTTTCTATTGACTACTATAACGGGACAAATACCTGCTACTATACCATATAACTATGCTTTCGAGACCGCTGACGAATGGAATAAATGGTATACAATATCTAATGGTTTGTCAAAATGGTGTCGTGGAAGTGATGCAGTTGCGGAAGGATTATATTCAATGTATGTATCGGCTGATGCCGGTGTTACTAATAGCATACAGAACACAATAGTCAATGCTTCGATACATCGAGATATTGATTTCGGAATGGTCGATACTGCTGTGTCTATCTCTTTTAAGGCAAGGGTAGGGGGTAACCCTTCGGCCAATACCGATGGATTGATGGTATTTTTATTGGATTCTATGATTATACCACAAGCTTCATCGTTGCTTCAAACAACTCCTTGGGGCTATATAGATAGTCTTGAAGCTATGGGTAGAGTTATAAGATGTACCGATACATATAACGACTATTATTACGAAGTGGATGGTGTGTCGGGACTGAAACGTTTGGTATTTTTCTATTACAATCAATCGTCTGATTACTACGAAGGTTATCCCGCTTCGGTTGATGATATAAGTATAGATTATATTTCGTGTGCATATCCATACAATATAGCAGTAAATGAAGTATATTCGTCGTTCGCCAATATATCGTGGAATGGTAGAGCCTCAGGTTATTATCTGTATTATCGTAGAGGTAATCAAAATTATTTTGATTCTATATATACAATCGATAATTCTATAACACTTACAGGTCTACAATCGGATGAAGTATATATTTATGCATTGCGTTCGGTGTGTGGAAATCAGTTGAGTAGTATGTCGGAGATAGGAGAATTTGTAACGTTGCAAGAATTGGCTCAACTTCCATATTATTGTGGTTTTGAACCTAACGAGAGTGAGAGCACCAAATGGCGATTGTACAATGGCGACGCCCGAAATAAGTGGTGTATAGATACTGCTGCAAGGGCTTCGGGAAACTATTCGTTATATATATCCGATAGCGATGGTTTAACCAATACTTGTAATATGCAATACCCATCGGTGGTTTGGGCGTATCGTGATTTTTATTTCCCCATTATCCCGGAAACAGAAAGCTTCGATTTATCTTTTTCGTGGAAATGCAATGTGGCTGATCATCGAAATGGTTTTAAAGTTTTTATAGGTACTCCTGCAGAGGTATATGCCGGCGAAACTAATACAATGTCTGCACCGGATAATGCTACATTGCTTGTTGAGTTGAATAATGAAAATTATTTTGATGAACGCTATATTGTATTGGATGCCGAAAAGTATTCGGGAACTATACAGCGTATATATTTTTGTTGGCAAAATAGTACTTCTGTATCGGGTAGTATTCAGCCTCCTGTTGTGGATAAAATAATTATATCGTCGTCGGTTCCCGGCTGTGTGATGCCTCAGGTTGCGGTGGATTCGCTTTATACTTCGGCTGTACTTTCGTGGAACGAACAGGGGAGATATGTAATAAGTTATAAGCAACATGATTCTGACCTATGGAGCACCGAGGTGGAGACTGTTGCCGACTCTTATACCATCACCAATTTACAACCGGCTACAGTATACGATTATAAGGTGTATAAAGTATGTGATTCAATTAATGTGTCGGCATGGGAAATAGAATCGTTTACAACTTTGCCATTACCATGTTTGCCTCCCGATACATTGATGGTAAATGATGTGGACTATACTTCTGCGGTATTGTCATGGACAAGCGAGTGGGATAACAATGAGTTGTGGGAAGTATATTATGGATATAGTATGGAAACAAATATATGGGATACCATTGTGGTGAATATACCTATGGTAAATTTAAATAATTTGTATTCGGGCACACTATATAATGTGCGTATACGTTCTTATTGTTCAGTAAACTCCAATTTTTATAGTTCGGTGGGAGAATACTCGTTTGTTACAGATGTGTGTGAAGGTGTTGATAACGTGAATGTGGGCCATAGAACAGACAATTCGGCTATTATAACATGGACACCCGGTGAGGGCCAGGCCGATTGGGAATTAGTAGTGGAAGTTGAAGGTGTTGACGAAGCTAATAGTACAAAAATAGAAGTACATGGTACTCCTTCGTACTATGCAGATAATCTTATACACGACACATTGTATTATGTATACGTGAGAAATAAATGTGATGAAGGAGTGTATAGTTTATGGAGCGAGAAAATACAATTCCGTTCGGTATCAGATGGTATAGATGATGTTAATAATATATATAAGCAAATGCTTATATATCCGAATCCGGCCGAGCAAACAACGACTATAGTAATAAATGATGTGATGGGTATGGTGGAATTTGTGGTAACAGATATAAATGGAAAAACTATAGTGACAGAATGTATAGAGTGTAAGGGTATTTTGGAAAAGGTTATAAATTTAGAACAGTGGACAAGTGGTGTTTATTTCGTGAAAATACATAACGCCTTATTTACTGCTGCTCAGAAGTTGATAGTAAGATAAAATAAAGATAAAAGTGATATAGATAAAACGATGGATTTATTTGTTGCAGAACATATTGAAAAGAACTTTGCTAATCATAGGGCATTGGATGATGTAAGTGTGAATATATCAGAGAATAGTATATTTGGACTTCTTGGACCTAATGGGGCCGGCAAGACAACCCTTATACGAATAATAAATCAAATAATAGCACCTGATAAAGGATTGTTGTTTTTTAATGGCGAACCTTTGCAGCAAAAACATGTGGCTCAGATAGGTTATTTGCCTGAAGAACGAGGATTGTATAAAAAGATGAAGGTTGGTGAGCAGGCTTTGTATTTGGCACAATTAAAAGGTTTAACGAAAAACGAAGCTAAGAAAAGATTAAACTTTTGGTTTGAGAAGTTTGATATTGGAGGTTGGTGGAATCGAAATGTGGAAGAGTTGAGTAAAGGTATGCAACAGAAAGTGCAGTTTATTGTAACAATACTTCATCAACCAAAACTATTGATATTCGACGAGCCTTTCAGTGGTTTCGACCCGATAAATGTAGATTTGTTGAAGAATGAGATATTGGAGTTAAAGAAGAATGGAACCACCATTATATTCTCTACCCACAATATGTCGTCGGTCGAAGAGTTGTGCGATGATATATTGTTGATAAATAATTCTAAAGCCATACTATCGGGTAAGGTGAAGGATATACAAAGGTCGTTTAAGAAAAATATTTTCGAGTTAGTGTATAGCGGCGATTCCGATTTTGTTTTGCCAAACGAATTTGAGCGTATATCGTACGAGAAGGATAACTTTGGTGAAACAGTAATGAATGTTCAACTCAAAAGTTCGGAATCGTCGAACGCCTTATTAGCATTCTTGTTGCAACAAAACATACAAATTAAATCCTTCAAAGAGATATTACCTACAATGAATGAAATATTTATAGAAACTGTAAAACACTAAAACGTAATTAATGATGAAAAATATAGCTTTGTTTTGTGGGTCGAATGTTGGCAACAATCCACTATTTGCAGCCAAGGCAGTAGAACTTGGAAAACTTATAGCCGATAATGGATATACCCTTATATATGGCGGTAGCAGTTGGGGTCTAATGGGAGTGGTAGCTGGCGAAGTATTAAAACATAGAGGCAAGGTAGTGGGTATAATACCGGAATTCTTTTCGGAAGATGTGGTTGAGCATAGTCCCGACATAACATTACATAGAGTACGGACAATGGGTGAACGTAAAGAAATGATGGCATTGATGGCCGATGCTTTTGTGGCTTTGCCCGGTGGTATAGGAACTATGGACGAGATAACAGAAATAATGAGTTTAAATCAATTGGGAGTAATTTCGAAACCGATAGGTTTGCTTAACTGCAACGGGTTTTACGATAGTTTTCTTAAGCAGATGGAGGTTATGCATTCCGAAAATCTTGTACATGAAGTTCATAAAAAGATGTTGTTACATTCCGATGAGCCTAAGCAGCTGTTGGATATGTTGTTAGGATAATGTTGTGGTGAGTTAGGATAAGCTTGAAATTTCCTCGCGATGTTGCAAGAAAATCCTCGTGATGTTGTGCGAAAAACCTCGCGAGGAAATTTCAACAACGTCGTGACCTATTTTTAGAAAGTAGATATCGTCTGTTTCCTAAGTACAAAATAGTGATGATGTGTATCCTATTTCGGGAAAAAGTCGTATCTTTGCATGTTGAATTGTTATATAAAGGTATGCATAAAGCATACAATACTAAACGTTAAAGACGATGAATGAAAGAATAAAAGAAGCTATATCAGAAAGCATTTTCGTAAAGCAGCAATTGTTGAGCAACGAAAGTTTAATGGAAAACATCCGTACAAGTGTGGCTATTATAGTTGAATCATTAAACAACGGAGGTAAGATACATTTTGTCGGTAATGGAGGCAGTGCCGCCGATGCACAACATTTGGCTGCCGAACTTAGTGGTAGATTTTATTTCGATCGTCCGCCTTTGAATGCCGAAGCCTTACATTGCAATACTTCTTATTTAACAGCAGTAGCCAACGATTATGGTTACGACCATGTTTTTTCGCGTATGATACAATGTGCCGGAAAAGAAGGCGATGTGTTGGTTGGCATAAGCACTTCGGGTAATTCCAAAAACATAGTAAATGCTTATGAAGTGGCAAAGAAAATGGGAATAAAAATAATCTCCTTTACCGGAGCCACCGGTGGAATAATGAAAGATTATTCAGATATATTGCTTAATGTACCATCTGCCGATACACCTCGTATACAAGAATGTCATATAACGATAGGACACATAATATGCGAATTGGTAGAAAGTTCTATTTTTGAAAAAAGCAATCTGTAACACATACATTTAAAGAAAGAATTAATAGGTGTGTAAAGGTGCGATGATTGGCAAAAATCCATCCCGATATAAGCATTAAATGTAAATATTTTGCTATGTTGGATAAATTTACTTGTAATAATTATGCCAATTGCCTTTTTTTGCGTACCTTTGCAAACACATATACATATATATATGTTTTGTATAGTATTAAAAACCAAATAGTAATATAAAATGGCAAAGGAAAAAAAATTCATGACATGTGATGGTAATCAGGCTGCGGCTCATGTTGCCTACATGTTTAGCGAAGTTGCTGCTATTTATCCTATCACTCCATCATCTACAATGGCAGAGTATGTTGACGAATGGGCAGCTTTTGGAAGAAAAAATATTTTCGGTGAAACCGTAAAGGTTGTAGAAATGCAATCCGAAGCAGGTGCTGCCGGCGCAGTACACGGTTCGTTGCAAGCCGGAGCTTTAACAACAACATTTACTGCATCGCAAGGTTTGTTGTTGATGATTCCTAATATGTACAAAATAGCAGGCGAATTGTTGCCGGGTGTATTCCACGTATCGGCTCGTGCTTTGGCTGCTCAAGCATTGTCTATCTTTGGCGACCACGCCGACGTTATGTCTGCTCGTCAAACAGGTTTTGCTATGCTTTCAACTGCTTCTGTACAAGAAGTTATGGATTTAGCTCCTATTGCTCACTTGGCTGCTATCAAGGGTCGTGTGCCTT
>JAFZFU010000006.1 GCA_017555745.1 Bacteroidales bacterium | reverse complement strand
TCTAAAATAAACAGTTTTATATTTTCTAAACCAAAGATGCTAAATCTTCAGTATTTGTTGTCTTGTAGAAAATATACATTTCTCAATTACGATTCTTATCTTTGCTGTAGCAAAATGATTACAATGAATAAATCATCGTTGATAAAAGGTTTGTCTGATAGGCGAACCACTATTAAAGGAGAATTGGTTGCCGACGACTTGGAAAACATACTACAGATGGTAAGAAGTTCTGATATATATACCGAATTGGAAAAGGAAATATTTTTTAAGTAGCCGACTATGGTATTGACAAAGCAAAATAACACAGACCTTACTCCTGAGCAAAAACTGGGTCTTAATTTAACCAAGGATCTTTTTACGGTATTAGCCGATGTTTCGGAAAAAGTAATATCTTTGAAAGGCGATATCGCTGAGATAGATGAGGTTTTGAAGAATGGCAACGAAGAAGAAATTTTTCAATGTAATGCAAAAATGACTTATAAATATTGGAAAGATTCTTCATTTCCACATTCTCGTTTCAACTTAATATCACGAGAAGAATTTAGAAAGAAAACCTATGTGGAAAAATGTTGTACTTTACAATCCATCGTGATGGCTTTATCGGATATGATTTCAAAAGAAAAACTTAAGGAATTTGGAAAAGAAACATTAAAAAGCGGTGCTGAATATGCTATTGATAAAATAAAAGAAAGAAAATCAAAGACACAATAGTCAATAAAAAGTCTCGTTGACTCGTAGTCTCAAGAAAAACTCCGTGATTCCGATTCTCCGTGACTCCGTAGTTCCGCGAAGCTAGTGGTCTCATTGACTTGTAGTCTTTAATAAAGTAATCCTTAAACAAGAAAAAGTCCGTGATTCCGATTCTCCGTGAATCCGTAGTTCCGCGAAGCTAGTTGACCGTTGTCTGTAGTCTTAAAAAAACTATTTTGCCATATCAAAGAAAAATTGTAATTTTGCAAACTGAAATAATAAGTAATTTGTTGATTTAAAAATTAAATGACTCATGGCAAAACCTATAAAAAATACTCCGATACTTTATGGTAAAGATGCGGAAATATTTTGCTTAAATATGTTGTCGATTCCTAGCGAAGTAGAAAAGAAAAAAGAACAGCAACGTATAGAGAAAAGTTTGGAAGAGTTTAAGACATTGTTGAAAGAATTAGATATAAAATAATGTTTCCTTTGTCGATTCCTCTAAAGCGTTTGACACAAGAACATCGTTTTTTACCCTTTGATTGTGGCGATGACGATTTGAATAGCTTTTTATTTGATAATGCAATTCAGTACCAAAACGAATTATTAGCTGTAACCTATTATTTAGAAACAAAAGATGATACCGTATTGTTTTTCAGCTTGTCTAATGATAAAATTACAGCAATAGATTCTGAAAAGTCTTTTTGGCGAAAGATAAAAAATCTCTTTCCATATTCCAAGCACAGAAAAGATTATCCTGCTGTAAAAATTGGACGTTTGGGAGTTAATAAAAAGTTTCAGAACAACGGTAGTAAGTTGGGAACGCATATATTGGACTATATCAAATATTGGATGGTAACAGAAAATAAGACTGGATGTAGATTTATTACTGTAGATGCTTATCGTAACGCCGTACCTTTTTATTCCAAAAATGGCTTCATCTTTATGGGAAAAGACGAAGAAAAGAATTATAATACAGGCAAAAGTGATACAGTTGCTATGTATTTCGATTTAATGAATATAAAATTATAAACATCTCTAAAGCTGTGCCAGACGAAAGTAAGGCTTCGCTAGAGCTACGCCAGACTACAAGACTACTAGTCAACAAGACAACGAGTGCTTCGCTGGGGCTGCTTGGGTACAGAAAGTAAAGAAAGTAGAGAGAGTAGAGAGAGTAGAGAGAGTAAAGAAAGAACCTTCTATACACTCTATACCTTTTATACCCAATTTGGGTAATGAGTTATGAGCTCTGAGATGTGAGAAAAGTAATCCTTAAACATTAAACGAAAATAGACTGTTGTCCGTAGTCCGTTGTCTGTTGTCCTTAAAAAGTTAACCTTAAACAAGAAATAGACTGTAGTCCGTTGTCTGTAGTCCTTAAAAATACCTCTCTATACACTCTATACATTTTATACTCTCTATACCAAAAAACATTAGACATTAAACCAAACGACTGTTGTCCGTTAACCGTTGTCTGTTGTCCTTAAAGAAACGAAAAAACTCCGTGAATCCGATTCTCCGTGGATCCGTAGTTCCGCGAAGCTCGTAGTCCGTTGACCGTTGTCTGTAGTCCTCAAAAATCAAAAACATTTTAAATAAACACCCCAACCTTTACAACCTCCACTCAAAGTATGGCATTTTTATGTCACCTTCAAAAGTGTTGTCCTATAGGCTTAATACAATCACCCACTCTCATTAAACCATTCCCAAAGCCGGGCAGTTTTATATCGGCTTTCTATTCACAAGATTATTGCAACCCATTATATATTTAAAAATCAAATAGAGCTTGATATGAGATGTCGAGTTTTAATTGATTTTTCTTTTAATTGATAAAATTTATTATACTATGTCATATAAACATTTACAATTTCCCAAAGATTCTTTATTTTTGGTAACAGGTGGTGCCGGATTTATTGGCTCTAACTTGTGTGAGGCTATTCTTAATCTTGGCTACAAGGTTCGTTGCCTCGATGATTTATCTACCGGCAAGCAAGCCAATGTGGATATGTTTATCGATAATCCTAATTATGAATTTATCAAAGGCGACATCAAAGACTTGGAAACCTGCATGAAGGCTTGCGAGGGTGTGGACTATGTGCTTAACCAAGCAGCTTGGGGTAGTGTGCCTCGCAGTATAGAGATGCCACTCTTTTATTGTGCCAACAATATACAAGGTACATTGAATATGATGGAAGCCGCTCGCCAATGCGGTGTAAAGAAATTTGTGTATGCCTCCAGCTCTTCCGTGTATGGCGACGAACCCAACCTACCCAAACGCGAAGGACGCGAAGGCAACTTGCTTTCGCCATACGCTTTAACCAAACGTTGCGACGAAGAATGGGCAAAACAGTATACCAAACATTATGGTCTTGACACATACGGCATGAGATACTTTAATGTGTTTGGTCGCCGACAAGACCCACACGGAGCATACGCAGCCGTTATTCCAAAGTTTATAAAACAACTTTTAAACAACGAACAGCCAACAATCAACGGAGATGGAAAACAGAGCCGTGACTTCACTTATATCGAAAATGTGATAGAAGCTAACCTAAAGGCTTGTCTTGCTCCTTCGGAAGTGGCAGGCGAAGCATTTAATATTGCTTACGGTGGCAGAGAATATTTGATAGACATTTATTATTCGCTTACCAAAGCATTGGGCAAAGAGATAGAACCAATATTCGGACCCGACCGTAAAGGCGATATCAAGCACTCCAACGCCGATATTAGCAAGGCTAAACAAATGTTGGGCTACGACCCTGAATATGACTTTGCTCGTGGACTGAATGAAGCAATAGAATGGTATAAAAATAATTTGTAAAACAACTAATAACGAAAATATATGAACGAAATAAAAATATGTGTAATCGGACTTGGTTACGTAGGTTTGCCATTGGCACGCTTGTTTTCTACAAAATATAAAACCGTTGGTTTTGATATGAATGCACAACGTTGTGCAGCTCTTATGGCAGGGCACGATGCGACTCTTGAAGTAAGCGACGAACTTTTGCAAGATGCAATAAACAATCACGGCTTTAAATGTACTGCTGATATCGAAGAGATACGTGATTGCAATTTTTATGTAGTGGCAGTGCCTACACCTGTAGACGAACACAACAATCCAGACTTGACTCCATTATACGGAGCTTCTACTACAGTAGGTAAAGTAATAAACAAGGGCGATATAGTGGTTTATGAATCCACTGTATATCCTGGAGTTACCGAAGATGAATGTTTGCCTGTGGTAGAAAAAGTATCTGGATTGAAATTTAACGTAGATTTCTTCGCAGGATACTCTCCTGAACGTATCAATCCCGGCGACAAACTACACACCGTGGAAAAGATAAAGAAAGTAACCAGTGGTTCCACTCCTGAAATAGGCAAGATAGTAAACGATGTTTATTCATCAGTTATCACAGCCGGTACACATCTCGCACCAACAATGAAAGTAGCCGAAGCCGCTAAGGTTATTGAAAACTCACAACGCGACATCAACATCGCATTCGTGAATGAGCTTTCTAAGATATTTACGAAAATGGGTATAGATACCAACGATGTATTGGAAGCAGCATCTACAAAATGGAATTTCTTGCCATTCAAACCCGGTTTGGTAGGTGGACACTGCATAGGTGTAGACCCTTATTATTTGGCACAATGTGCTATGACCTACGGCTATAACCCTGAAATTATTTTGGCAGGCCGCAGAATGAACGATAGCATGGGTGCATACGTTGCGGACCAAACCATAAAACTAATGCTTAAAAAAGGTATACAGGTATTGAATTCCAATATATTGATATTAGGTTTTACCTTTAAGGAAAATTGCCCCGATTGCCGCAACACCAAAGTGGCAGATATAGTAAAAGCATTGAACGAATACAATTTAAATATAGATATTTACGACCCATGGGCAAGCCCCGCTATTGCAAAACATGAATACGATATAGATATAACTAATGATGTTCCTACAAGTAAATACGATGCTATAATACTTGCAGTATCGCACAAAGAATTTACCGAACTTGATGTAAAAGCCTTAGGCAACGAAAAACACGTTATCTTTGACGTGAAAGGATTTTTGGATAAAGAAGTGGTTGATGGTAGATTGTAAGAGAATGGCTGAAAAGAAAAGAATTCGCCTTGATGAGGTAACACTAATGCGTACTATATTAGCTGTACTTATTGTATTCATGCATGCGTTTACGTGCTTTCAAGGCGGATGGGCAAAACCGGAAGGATATATAGATATTCCTACATACAAATGGATTGCTCGAACTGCATTTGCGTTTACATTAGAGGCATTCGTTTTTATATCGGGTTATTTGTTTGCCTTTCAAAAAATAACGCTATGTAAATCGGGGGGGGTGATAATCAATAAGTTACAGAGGTTGATATTACCAAGTATAATATTCAGTATCCCTTATTTCTTTATTTTTTATGATTATAAAGGAATTGGCAACTTTTTGTATAGTATAGTGAATGGTTGCGGACACATGTGGTACTTGCCCATGTTGTTTTTGTGTTTTGTAGGAGTGGTGATACTTAATAAAATAAAGATTGGCGATGGTTGGAAACTATTATTCCTCATATTGATAAATCTGTTTTGGCCATTGTCGATGCCATTCCAATTGGGTGTTGCCACTAACTATATTTTCTACTTCTATCTTGGATATGTGATATATAAACATTCCGAACGTATAAAGGAAGTTATCACGCCCAAAAGCCTTGTAATAAGTTGGATAATATTTATAGTTGTATTTGTGCTACTACGTCCGCTTAAAGAAACTATTGTTATTGGTAACCAAGATATCAGACTATATAGATTATTGACAGGTTCGGCACGCAGTACTTGCCAACTGATTTATGCTACTATAGGTACTATTACATTTTACATTACAACGGTGTATTATACAAGAAAAAAACAATTGAGCAAATTTACTATCACTTTAGCATCATGTTGTTTTGGTATTTATTTGATACATCAGTTTTTATTGAAAGCATTATATTATAATACCGATTTTGCGTCAATTGTGGGACCATATTGGTTGCCATGGTTGGGATTCATAATAGTTTTGACCATTTCATACCTGCTTGCAACACTTTTGCTAAAAACTAAAATTGGTAAATTTCTTATTGGATAAAAAGAAAGATAAATTTATGTCAGATAATTTAAATAGTAAAATTGTTAATGCTACAAAGTGGTCGGCTTTGACTGAAATATTGTCGAAGTTGATAACACCTATTACTGCAATGGTAATGGCGAGATTGCTTACACCTGAAGCATACGGTGTGGTGGCTACATTTAGCATTATCATTGCTTTGGCAGATATTTTTGCTGATGCAGGATTTCAAAAATACCTTATTCAGCGAGAATTTTCTAGTCCCGAAGAAAAAGACAAGCATACTAATGTGGCATTTTGGTCCAATTTAGTAATGAGCTTCTTCCTTTGGATAGTTATTGCTATATTTTGCCAACCATTGGCAACATTGGTAGGAAGTCCGGGTTTGGGATTGGTTTTGGTTGTATCTTGTGTCGGAATACCATTGACAGGTTTTTGCAGTATTCAAATGGCTTTGATGAAAAGAGATTTTGATTTCAAAACTCTTTTTTGGAGACGATTGGTATCTATCTTAGTACCTATTTTTGTAACTATACCTCTTGCATTTTGGCTTCGTAGTTATTGGGCTCTTGTTCTTGGCTCCTTAGCAATGAATTTAGCGAATACTGTTTTTCTTACATTCAAATCCAACTGGAAGCCTCGTAAGTTTTATAGTTTTGCCATACTAAAGGAAATGTTTTCTTTCTGTAGTTGGAGCCTAGTAGATTCTTTATTAGTATGGGCAACGGTTTATGCTGATATTTTCTTTATAAGTCGTTATTTAGATGCTTATAGCCTTGGTTTATATAGAACGTCTATTTCTATGGTGGGACATATTGTTACTCTTATTACGGCTATAGTGTTACCGGTAGTCATGCCTGCATTATCCAGATTGCAAAACGACATTCCGGAAATGAGAAGAATGTTGCTCAAGTTTCAAAAAATAACAGGAATTATACTTATTCCTCTTGGTGTTGGAATTTTTGTTTTTCAAGATTTGATAACAAACATAATGCTTGGAGAACAATGGGGAGAAGCAGCACCAATTCTTGGTTTGTGGGGATTGATGGAGGCTATAACGATTGTTTTTGCACGTTTTTGTTCACCGGTATATCCTGCTGTTGGTAAGCCAAGAGTTTCAGTGGTTGTGCAAACCCTTCATGTAGTAGTACTTATACCGGCTGTTATAATTTCAGGTAAATATGGTTTTGAAACATTATATATAACTCGCTCATTAATAAGACTAGAAGGTGTATTAGTTAATCTTGTTGCTGTTTACATTCTTATTAAACAATCACCATGGAAAATGATTGTAAATATAATCCCACAAATCTCTGCTGCATTATTGATGGCTATTGTAGGCTATATATTATTAATGATAAGTAATAATGTTATATTATCATTTGTTTGGATTGCAATTTGTATAATGATTTATTTTGGCACATTACATATGTTTCCCAAAGAAAGAACAATGTTACTCGATCTTAAGAATAAAGCATTATCAAGTTTAATAAAAAAGAAAAAATGAAAAGTTCAAAAAATAAACTATTCGATGCTTGCAATATTTATATTCTGTTATGGGTATGTTTACATGTACAGAATATGATTTTGTCTAGTAGTTTGGTTTCAATGTTGTTCTATATACCATATTTGCTAATGACTCTATATTATATAGGAAAGTTTTTTGTTTCTTTTCGTCCCAAAGGAGTTATGTTAGCTTTTAGCGTATTTTTTGTTGTGCAATTATGTTACGGAGCATTATTACTTATTTTTAACAATGTATCGGGAGTAGAGTCTGATTCTTACTTAAAAGTGATGTTTAGTTCATTAGCTCCAATTTTTGCATTTTATGTTTTTACTAAACAAGGAATTCTAACAGAGAAAAAAATAGCAATATGGTTTATAATTTTCATTGCAGTGGCAATTGGTGAGTATTATACTACTTTGCAACGAGGTATACTAGAATTGGATCGTGAAGAAATGACAAATAACGCTTCCTATTCTTTTGTTGGATTAATTCCTTTTGTATTCATATTTAGAGAAAAACGTATTTGGCAATTTTTAATATTGGCTGTTCTTTATTATTTTATTGTCAGTGCTATGAAGAGAGGAGGAATATTGATAGGAGCAATATTGCTTTTATGGTTTGCATATATATCATTAAAATCAACACCTCGAAGAAAAAAAATTGGGATTATGTTATTTATGTCAATCTTTCTATTTATTGGATATAGTTATGTTCTCGATTTTTACGAAAATAGTAATTATTTCCAGCGTAGAATAGAACAGACCGTCGAAGGTGGTTCAAGTGGAAGAGATTATATATATTCTACACTTTGGAATGACTATTGCACCAATTATAATGCTATTCAATTATTATTTGGAAAAGGTGCATTTTATACTCAAAACATTGTAGGGTTAAAGGCTCACAATGATTGGCTAGAATTATTGATTGATTGTGGTTTTATAGGTGTACTTCTATACCTTGTATATTGGATTTCCTTTGCCATTGAATGGAAAAACAGCAAATCTAATTATCTGACCTACTCCATGTTTGGAGCTTGTTTTTTATCTACATTGGCAAAAACGTTTTTTTCTATGTCTTACACAGATATGCCATTTTACACATGTGTGATTATGGGGTATTGTTTTGCATATCCATATACCCATCAGAATCAACAACTATCTCAAAATAATAAAAGATAAAGTTCTTGTTCAACTTCTTAAATATTTTTCAACTCAACTATTTCGTAAATACCCTGATACAGTATTTGTTAATAGTTCTAATTTATTAGATATATTGATATGAAAATAGCTATTCATCATCGCCAAGGTAGTTTTAGTGACCGTTGGATTGATTATTGCAAAGAGAAAGGCATTGATTATAAAATTGTAAATGCCTATGATACTGATATAGTAAATCAAGTAAAGGACTGTAATGCCTTTATGTGGCATCATCATCATGCCAATTCCCAAGATGTGCTATTTGGTAAACAACTTATTTATTCTTTGGAAACAGCCGGAATAAAATGTTTTCCAAACTTTAAAACCACTTGGCATTTCGACGATAAGGTTGGACAAAAATATTTATTAGAAGCTATTGATGCTCCGTTGGTACCTTCATACGTATTTTATTCTAAAAAGGAAGCACTTGATTGGATATCACAAACAGAATTTCCAAAGGTGTTCAAATTGCGAGGTGGAGCCGGCAGTAAAAATGTAATGCTCGTTCGTGATAAAAAAAAAGTAAATAACTTGATTAACAAGGCTTTTGGTAAAGGATTCCCTCAAACAAGTATCGGTAATATAATTTCTGAAGATAAACGAAAACTCAAAGAGGGGAAAATGTCGTTATACCAAGCTATAAAAGATGTAGTAGCTTATTATTTAAAACCGGGCACATTTCATAAATCTCACAAC
>JAFZFU010000082.1 GCA_017555745.1 Bacteroidales bacterium | reverse complement strand
AGGTGGTGCATCTGTCGAACGGATAGAAGAAGCTGCATTTAGTAATTGTGGAAGTTTTGCCAAAAACATTGTATTCCCACCATCATTGCGAGTTATCGAAGACTGTGCATTTATTTTTACAGAAATAAAGACTGTAGAGTTTACAGATATTGTGGATACAATAGGACAAAGCAATTTTGGAGATATAAAAAAACTTATATTGGTAAATCCAACACCTCCTTATTCGAGAAAGGCCGTTAATAGTTGTGATAGTATAATAATCCCATGTGGAGCTACACAAGCATATTTGTCTGACCCCAATTGGAGTAGTTATAATTACACCGAAGACTGCGATGGTATAGAAGACATAGACCCACAAAGTGCGGTGCAAGTAGTGGCACAACACAAAGCAGTAGATGTATACAACGCCGAAAACTATAGTGTGGCGATATACGATTTGATGGGGCGTTGCCATACGGCAGAGCCTGCCACGGGCTACAACCTACGCCACTACACACTGCCAAACAGCGGTGTATACATAGTGCGTGTAAATGGAAAAGGATATAAAGTAGTGGTGCAATAGAAAAAAAGAAAAAATAGTGAGTTATGAAATGGGTAATCAGTATATTGTTTTTGTCGTTTCTGTCAATGTCGTGTTGCCGCCAAGAACGGAAAATGGCAGAGGAACTGACATTGGAAGAGTTGAAAACAATGCTCGAAACAGATACTGCGAATGTAAAAGCATTGATATTTTACTCACAGTCGTGCCATAGCTGCAAAGAGATGTTTTCTACCTATTTTAAAGAAGCGATAGACAGCTGCTCGAACCAAGTAAAGTTTTATATTGTATCGCAGGATACGAACTTTAGCACTCCGGCCGAACAATATTTATTGAATTTGGGTTATAGTGGCAAGTCGTACTACCTATCGTCATTGCCCGAAGGCTATAGCGACAATGGATTTTTTAGAATAGACAATATAGTTCGATACTTATTCCCTCAAGACTATGCAAGTATAGAGTCGGCAGTAGGACTACCATTTACATTGATATTGTCGCAAGACAACAAAATATACATAAGGACAAATATTAACGAAGACGACAGTGTAGAAGAACAATATCCGGTATATTTGACAAAGAATAATTTAAAACAATTTTTAAAGAAATCACGTTGCAACTAAATTACAATTTTACTCATTCATAAAAACAAGTATTCCCTTGCCCTTAGTAGGGCAGGGGATTTTTTTGTTTGGTATAGGGGTAAATGCTGAAAAAGCTTTAGCAAATACTCACAAAGCTTGATATAAAATTTATTTTCCTTTACCTTTTGCATAAAAAGATCGGATGTTTTGAGGTAAAAGATCCGATGTTTTGGGACAAAAGATCCGATGTTTTTGTACTTCCCCTCCCGTTTTACAACGATAACATCAAGGAATATCAGCGTTACATCAAGCAAAATAAACTTTACCCAACTAAACTTTAGTTGTCATTGTTTTGAGCTGGAAAAAAAAGTTGACACAAAAGCAACAACCTAAATCAGCAAATCACAAGCTATCCTTTCGAAGGTGGTTTATACTGCAAGTTCGCATTATAAAACCATGCGGTTTAGAGATCAAAAGTGCCATGGTTACGGGTCAAAAGTATGGGAGTTTTGGGTCGTAACTATGGCACTTACGTTTTGCAACCCGCATGGTTGCAAAATATAGGCAATTTCTAAAAATTGCTTTGCAGGTGATTTGCGGAATTTTCTTAGGAAAATTTCTACTTTCTTTTGATTGAGCATAGCGAGCTATGCGATTGAGAAAGAAATAGAAAGATTTCAAGAAAGTTGCGATTAAGCGAGTAAAGAGCAATGCCTTAGCATTAGCTCTTTCGAGCGATAGCAACATCGACGAAGTCAACAACGCAAAGCACGCAAAAGTTTCAAAGAACGTCCTTCTATAATTCCGAAACGTGGAATTTTTAGAAGTTGCCTATAGGTATTGGGAAACATCGAAATCACCCCAAAAGTGGCTCTTACCTGTTGTATATATGTGTAATGGTACCCAAAGCCTCTTTTGAGGGTGCTATGGTAGCTTTATCGGAATGTGTAGTTAATTATCTATTCAATGGTCATAGTGTAGAATTTCCCAATTTGGGAATATTCTTCCTCACCTGCGAAAGTACTACAACTGTCGAAACCGACGAAGCCGGCCTTAAGCAATTCGGGAAATTTAAAATTCGCTTTCCTCCTTGCAAAGAACTGGCACAAGAACTTGAAAGGGTTGAATGTGAATTGGATGGTGTTTACAAAGTGATTGGCGAACGAGTATTGGAACGCGATGGCAATGGCACCCCCACCCGTGCCGAAAAAATCTATTCCAAAGTAAAAGGAGGCGAAGATGAGTTGCTGTATGAAGATGATTTGAACAACGGCGACAACTCCTCTACTATTCCCGACGATGGCGGAAGCAATGGAACAGATCCCAATCCCGATGATGGAGGCTTTGCAGGATAACAAACTGCATACCAGAGACAAGAAAAACGCCGAAACTTTCGAGTTTCGGCGTTTTCTTCTTGCTTATTTATTTGTTGAATATTCATTTTTTTTCTTCAAAAAAATGAATAAATAGACCCAAAAAAACGAATATTTTTTCTTTTTGATGGCTAAAAAAACATCATTTTTGAGATATTTGCCAACAATAAAGTATAAAAATATTATTTTGATAAATATATGTGGATAAATGTGTTATATAAGTGAGAAAAATATTTTTTGCAAAAAAGTGCGATAAAATTTGGTCAGTTGCAAAAAAGTTAGTACTTTTGCAAATCGAAATTGGTCACGGAGAGATGGGTGAGTGGCTGAAACCAACAGTTTGCTAAACTGTCGTACTCGATTAGGGTACCGGGGGTTCGAATCCCCCTTTCTCCGCCAAAAATAGAAATTCGGGATGTAGCGTAGTCCGGTTATCGCGCCTGCTTTGGGAGCAGGAGGTCGCAGGTTCGAATCCTGCTATCCCGACACCACATAAAAAAATATTTTAGTTATTGCGTTGGTCTCGTAGCTCAGCTGGATAGAGCAACTGCCTTCTAAGCAGTAGGTCTTGCGTTCGAATCGCAACGAGATCACTTTTTTGTTTCCACCCTTTTTATTTAAAACTAAGCGAGAATATCAGATTGTAAAGTTTCTGCGATTCTATCTTATTTGTATTTTAATTCAATATTAGTCGCATAATACATATAAATCCTCGCGTGGGTTTAGAAACAATATAGGAATTTTATATTCGTTTATTATGGTACGATCCTCTTGTACTCCTATAAAATATTCTATCACATCGCGTTCTTTGGTGGTTACTGATATGAGTAGTCCGATGTTTTGTTGTGAGGCATATTTGAGTACATCTATATCGAGATATTGTGATTGTTGTTTATCTATATTGTATTTGCAACATATCACATTCAACGATGAAAACATTTTGTCCATAAATCGCAGATTGTCATTCCATTTGGTGCGCAAAAATTCATCGTCGTATTTCGATGATACGGCATGGAGCATACTATTGTTGAAGCGCGAAAAGTAACTTGCCCACAAAAATTTGTCTTTGCTTTCCTTTTTAAAGTCTACCGAAAAAGCTATGTTTTTCATCTTGTCCACATCGGTAAGTTTTTCTGCCACTATAAGGAATGCTGTTTTACAGTCCGAAAAATCTTTTAGAACATTTTTTTTGTTGAGAGGAGATTTTCTACCGGCATTTGCATCTACTGCACTCACAATGGTTACTACATTGAAGGCTGCCGGCAATGCTGACAATATCTCTTTGCTTTTCCCTTTAAGTACACAATATGTATTAGGTATGTTGGCACGTATTTGCGATTGTATTTTTTTTAGTTCTACTTCGGCTTCGGCAGTGGTTTCTCCACTGTATCGAGAATCAACAATGCGCAATAGTATCAACCCTTTCTTGAGCATCGTTGCCATGAAAAAGGCATACGACAATACTACTTCGGCTCGGCTATAATCCGAGATATATGCTGCTATATATTGATCTTTTTTTTCGGCCATAATGTCTAAATTTTACTACAAAAACGTATTTATAATCAATTTATTTTGCATGCTATATCAAATAATGACAAACATAATTGTTTTAAATTGAACAAAAAGTCGTACCTTTGAAAAACAATTAATACTAATAAAAATGTTGCCTAAAGGCTGTAAAATATTTTGCTACAACGAGATGAAACATTTTGCTACAACAAGATATATTGCTCTATTTGCTGCCGTGGTGCTGCAAATGTTATTTTTTTCGTGTGCCAATGTAGGCTACCCATCGGGTGGAGCTGTAGATAAAACACCTCCAAAAGTTATTGCATTCGAGCCTGTCAACGAAACCAAAAATTTTGTTTCAAATAATATTACTATACACTTCGACGAGTACATACAGCTCAAAGATGTGGATAATCAGGTGCTGATATCGCCACCTTTTGAACAAAAACCCGAAATAGTTGCCAAGGGTAAGTATATAAGCATAAGTATAAAAGATACTTTGCAGTCAAATACCACTTATCTGTTTCAGTTTAAAAACGCTGTTGTGGACAACAATGAGGGCAATGCATTATCGTCGTTGGACTATGTCTTCTCTACCGGCAATAATCTTGACAGCCTATCTATAAAAGGTAAGGTATTAGATGGTCACACTTTAAAGCCCGACGACGGTATATCGGTTATGCTATATAGCGACTTTGCCGATTCGGCAATAGCCAAAACACGTCCGGTGTATATGACCAAAACCGACAAAAATGGAACATTTAAACTCAAATATCTAAAACAAGGACAATACAAGATAATAGCTCTAAAGGACGACGACCGCAGTATGACATACAACAATGTGTCGGAAAAGATGGCCTTTTGTCTAGATACTATAATGCCTGTATATATTATTGATAGTCTAGATACTGCGGATAGCGGAATAGTATTGCATACTTTTGTTCCTAAGGTAGGAGAGCAACGCATAACTGATAGTAAGATGACTAAGAGTGGAAAAGCTGTAATAACTATGCTATATCCTTTGGTCAATGCTACTATAATGTCGCCCGACAATGAATTGATAACTGTGCTTAATAAAGGTTGTGATACTTTGGAAGTGTGGACTGCAAAGCCTACCGATTCGTTGATACTTATGATAAAAGACCTCTCAGGTATCGACGATACTTTGAAATTGCGATACTTTAAAAAGAAAGGTCGTCAGCAGAAAGAAACGTTTTATAAAACCAATGCCAAAGCCGTTGTGCCATATTTCGATAGTATAAAAATGACTTTTTTCAACCCTATCGACAGTGTGATGGATGGAGGTAAGGTGGTCTGTGTGCAAACTAAAGCGGATACATTTTATACCACATTGGAATTGGATAAAGATAGGGTGCATGCCATAATAAAATTAAAGTTACAGCCCGACACTTCGTATACCATCCTTATTCCAAAAGGTAAAATAGTGGATATATATGGTGCAATCAATGACTCGATAACGCTAAAAACCAAAGTTAATACTCCAAACGACTATGGTGCTATAACGATAAATTTATTACCGGCCACCGATGTTACACCATATATAATTCAATTACTGTCCGAGAAGGATAACGTGGTGTCCGAAAAGGTATATGCCGGCGAATCTGTAACGTTTTCGAATATAACACCGGGTAAGTATAAAATACGTGCCATAGTCGATGCCAACGCCAATGGCGAATGGGATGCCGGCAATTATTGGCAACATTTGCAACCCGAAAAGGTGTATTATTTTCCGAAGACATTGGAATTGCGAAATAATTGGGAAATGGAAGAAACTTTTGATATTAAAACTATTAAATAGAAAGATACGTTATGAAAATAAAAGCACGATTATTAGTTCTATTCATGGCATTGATGGGCATAGCGATGGCGCAAAATGCCGATAGCTATCAGCACTATTGGGAAGACGAAACCCGCTTTGCCGATAATAAAGAGCAAGGCCATGCCTCTTATACTCCCTATTATAGCAAAGCGGAGATGATGGCCGACCAAGAGTTTTACAACACTCCATGGGTGTATAGCAAGAGCAGTGCCGTTAAACTGCTCAATGGTGATTGGTATTTCCATTTTGCCGACAGCCCGGACACTCGACCAACTAATTTTTATGCTTTAGACTACGATGTTAGCAGTTGGGCCACAATACCGGTGCCGTCGAATTGGGAGATGCAAGGCTACGACCGACCTATATATTGCAATGTGGAGTATCCTCACTCAAATACTCCTCCGTTTATACAGGCAAGAGAAGGTTTCAACGACAATGGTGTTAACTATGCTATAAACCCGGTGGGCTCTTATGTATGCCTCTTTGATATGCCCGAAGGTTGGGATGGAAATAGAACATTTATACATTTTGGCGGTATATATAGTGCTGCTTTTGTATACTTGAACGGAAATTATGTAGGTTATACTCAGGGTGCCAACAATGTGGCAGAGTTCGATTTGACCAAATATCTCCAAAAAGGAACCAATAAATTGGCTGTACAAGTATTTCGTTGGAGCGATGGTTCGTATATCGAATGTCAGGATATGTTTAGAATGAGTGGTATATTTCGCGATGTGATGCTGTATAATGTACCTAAGTCTGCCATACGTGACCATGTTATAACCTCTAGTCTCGATAGCAAAAGTGGCTACACCAGAGGTAAGATGACTGTGAATTTGACCTTCGATAACCGAGACGGAATGGCCGGTGCCCGCGATATAGCCATATCTCTGACCAATCCTAACGGCAATAAAGTGGCCGAAAAAAATATAAAAATAAAGTTTAAATCGTCGCAGAAAGAGATAAAAAAGGCTGTGACTTTAAGTGTGAACGATATCTTGGCATGGACTGCCGAAACGCCCAATCTATATACCGTAAGCATAGTACAAAGCGATAACGGAAAGGAAGAGATGGCCTTTTCGACCAAATATGGTTTCAGAACCATAGATATAAGGGGCTCCTTGGTATACATAAACGGCAAACGGGTAACATTCAAAGGCGTAAACCGCCACGACAGTCATCCGATATATGGTCGTGCAGTACCTACCGAAACTATGTTGCAAGATGTAGTGATGATGAAACAAAACAACATCAATACCATACGTACATCACACTACCCCAATGCCGCCAAGATGTATGCTATGTATGACCACTATGGTTTATACTGTATGGACGAGGCCGATCTCGAAGACCACGCCAACCAAAGTATAAGCGATATGCCCTCTTGGATACCGGCATTTGTGGATAGGGTAGAGCGTATGGTACTCAGAGACCGCAACCACCCTTCGGTAATATTTTGGAGTATGGGCAACGAAACCGGAAATGGTAACAACTTCGAACATTGCTACAATAAGATAAAACAACTCGACCCTACACGCCCCATACACCACGAAAGCACCAACGATGATAAAGAGTATGGCGGAAACAGATTCAGTGACCTATACTCTAAAATGTATCCGGGTATGGATTGGATGTATAAATACCAAAACTTTTTTGATAAGCCAATGTTCATCTGCGAATATGCTCATGCCATGGGCAATGCAATAGGCAACTTAAAAGAGTATTGGGAATGCATCGAAAACAGCAATACTATGATAGGCGGTGCTATATGGGATTGGGTAGACCAAGCTATATACGAACCCAAAGAGATATTGGCAGGCACATATATGGGGCGTTTGCGTACAGGCTACGACTTTCCCGGTCCGCATCAGGGAAACTTCTGTAGCAATGGTATACTTACTGCTTTAAGAATTCCTACACCTAAACTTGCTCAAGTAAAGGCAGTGTATCAATACATAAAATTCAGTTTGGATACTATCGATTACGCCAACAATACTATTGGTATATCTGTCGAAAATACTTACGATTTTATATCTACCAAGGATATGAATTGGGGATGGCAACTATTGAAGAATGGTAGAGAAATAAAATCTTTCGAGGGCACTATGCCTATAATAACTCCCGAAGGAAAAGAACACTTGACGATACAATTGCCCGCCGACATCAACTTGCAAGACTTTAACAGGAACGGTGATGAGATACTGATAAATCTATATGCTGCTTTGAATTATGCCACACCAAGTTGCGAAAAAGGACACACCATAGCACAACAGCAGATAGAACTATCCAAGCGAGGCTCTATGCAGCCTTTGCTTATAACCTCGCGAGAAGTGCTGACTATGACCAATGTCCACGATAAAATAGTGGTAAACAACAGCAATATACATGCAGAGTTCGACACCGTCACAGGTGTAATGACAACATTGCGAATGGCCGGCCTGGACGTAATATACGGCAATAAGGGCTTTGAGTACGATAACTTCCGTTGGATAGAAAACGATGGCAACACAGCCGACACCAACGGACTATACCCCGCCGCCGAGTGTAAAGCCACGTTGCTAAGCAATGGTTGCGTGTTGGTGTCCACCAAAAGAGGCGGCAACCTATGCGCCACCGAGATAAACTACACCATATATCCCCAAGGAACATTGGATATGGAAGTAACCTTCATTCCCAAAACCGACAATCTGCGACGTGTGGGCTTGGCTTGTGCAATAAATGCAGGCTTGACTAATGTGGGCTACTACGCCCATGGCCCATGGGAAAACCATACCGACCGCTTGGAAGCCTCTCCCATAGGGCGATATAGCACAACGGTCGACGATATGGTGGTGCAATACAGCAAGCCGCAGTCTACCGGAAATCGCGAGGGACTGAGAGAAGTGACCTTTAAGACCGACAATGGCAAAGGGTTGAAAATAGAAACCGAAGGCAATGTATCCTTCTCGGCACTGCCATATACCGATGCCGATTTAAAACAAGCCAAACATCAATGGGAATTGCAAAAGCGCCCGTTTATATACCTACACTTAGATGCTTATCAGCGTGGCATAGGCAACGCCAGTTGCGGCCCTCATACCATAGAGGTCTACCACATAAAGCAACAACCTTATACTTACAAACTACGCCTCTCGGCAATAAAATAAAGATAACTAAATCGGTTTGTGAATGAATTGTGGGATTTTTGTAAATATATTTATACAAAGAGACGTGCCGTTAGATGCGTATCTACACATCGTAGCCGTCAGGCGTTGCAACAAATATTTCAGATATAAATCATACCCTCATTAGAAAAAGATTTAGATTCTAACACCGTTGATTTTACGTACATACGCTTTCGGACTGCAAAAGTAAACATTTATTACGATATAGCAAAATATTTGGCAGAATATTTTTTAGTATATTGATTTATAGCAGGATTTATCTTTAATTCTCATACAAAAATGCTATAATGTTCATCGAAAGAGATTGATGTTTTGGATATTTTTGATGTTTTTAGGTTTAGCTTTGAAAATATTGTTGAGCAATTCTATGGCGGCAATATAAGTACGGTCTATCATTCGGGCATATATTTGTGTGGTTTTTACATTACTATGTCCGCATAGCTTTGACACTACGTATATGTTTACGCCTGCCGAAATCGAGAGGGTTGCAAAACTTACTCTCGATACATGAAAGGTAATATGTTTGTTTATGTCGGCACTCTTTGCCCATGTTCTTAGGTCATGGGCTGTGGTGGTGCGGGAATACATCGCAAATATGTTTTCGCCTTTCGACAATTTCATATCTTGCACTTTTGCAAGTATTTCCAAGGCTTGTTTGCAGAGTGGCACACGCACTTCGTTGCCGGTTTTCACTTGCGTTTTTATCAGCATATACATATTGTTATGCTTTTGTATGTTGCTCCATTTCAGCGTTTCGATGTCCGACAATCGCAAGCCGGTAAAGCACGAGAACAAGAACGCAAGTTTGGTTATAATGTGCGGACATTCTGCTTTTTCCAACCGTTTCACTTCTTCCACCGTAAGATAGTCTTTTTCTTTGCCCGGTGTTTTGGGCACAAGTTTATTTATTTGTGGCATAGGGTTATATGCCATATAGTTCATCGATACGGCTTCTTGCAGTATGGCATTGAGTTTTTGTAGGTATGTTTTGGCACTGCTTACTTTTATATTTACTTCGTTTGTAAGATATTGTGCAAATCGATAGCAGAAATCGGTATCGATATTCGAGGTGTTTACTTCTTTTCCTGCAAAGGCTTTCAAATGTTTCAGTAGCGACAAGTCCACATCTTGTGTATGGTTTTTAATTTTCGTTTGTCGCAGTTGCACAAGTT
>JAFZFU010000081.1 GCA_017555745.1 Bacteroidales bacterium | reverse complement strand
ATACTACGGTGTCTCCTTCTATTATCAACTTCGGAAACTCTTCAACATAGATGGTTTTAAATACTGTAGTATCACAACCGGCAGCATTACGTGCTGTAAGCTCTACAATTGAAGTATCTTGGAAATACCATAATAATTCAGAGTCATCAAGTATTGTATCTTTATGTCCATCTTGACGATGTACAACCCAACGATAGTCGTACAACTGCACATCGGTACCCGACAAGAAACGCAATCTGTCGCCTTGACAAATATTTGTATCTGATGTCACAACATCCAATGGTGGACGTTTACGAACGGTGGCAGGACGACTGCCTTCGGTATAACATGTACCATTGGCCGCGGTGGTTATCAATGTTACATTGTATTCTCCCGTTGCAGCGTATGTATGCGACACATGTCCGCCTACCTTACGTGGAGAACCATCGCCAAAATCCCATATCGAGCGTGAAGTATCCACTCTGTCATCGTTAGTTTCTACATAAGGTGCCACGCTTATATCGGTAAAAGTAACAGAGCCATCGCATTCCGACGATGTTACTATAGACATATATGGTTTCTTGTTATTAACCGTTGTCTGCAACCACGAAGTAAATGGCTTGCTGGGGTCCATTGCAGAGGTCATTATACATTTAAAATCATTAGTAGAAACTCTACCTCCTGTAGTTTGATCTATAGGAAAATCTACTGTTTGAATACGCAATATGGAATCGCTTGCTACTCTCGTATTTGGTATATCTTGCAAATCAACCCAATTACCCATCTCGTTCTTGGCTTGCCAACGATAAGTCAACAATCCTTTGGGAGCGGTAATGGTAGCTACTTCTGTAGCGGCACCGGCAGCACAGTCGCTGGCTTGCAACTGCATAGGCTGACAGTCGCCGGCTATATAACAATAACCATAATGCACTGTCATCGAACAATCGCCTACATACATCTCGATTCTAACTCTTTGATACAAATAGTTGTTCAAATTGATAGCCACCTTGGTCCATGGTTTATACACTGCAGGACCACCTACTTGCCACGACCCTAAATTATTACTACTTGTCGGGCTTTGAACAATATAACATAATGTATCCGATATATTGACGAAAACACCGGGAGAAGTTTCCTTCTTTACACGTATTATAAATTCGGGATTATCGTCTGTACCATGCAACGCATTTTCCAACACAATGGCATAATGTATAAAAACCAACGCATTTTCGGGTCTTACATCTAATGTGTAATACAATGCTTCAGCTTCGTGGTCGCCATAACAATTTCCCAAACGTATAGCAGAGGTAAAACTTGGATCGTACGAAGGAGTATAAGATATCATGTTATTTGCATTAGGGTCGTTACCCGCTTGTTTTATAACAAATCTTCCTGCATCGTCGTTACCTGTACGACAACTGCTCGAACGATAGGCACTAGATACAGTTGTTGCCAATGCCACATTATTTATTATTGCAGACTGCATCACCATATAGCTCGTTGCATACGAACTGGTTCCATCATCTCTAATACCCGTTTGTCCGGAATATTGGCTATACATCACAAAATTCTGAGGATTTTTCAATCCCGGACATGAATTATTTTGCGCTTTTAATCCTGCAACCAGCAAAAATAATCCCAATACAAATAATACATGTTTTCTCATAATATAGCTATTTTATAGATATCATTAGACAAATATTTATTTCACTTGATTCATAATAAAAACTAAAAGACAGTTAACTGTTTCATAACACATCACAATCTATTCTTCATTTTGGTAAATATGTCCCATATCACTATCCCGGTGGCAATGGATACGTTAAGCGAATGTTTAGTACCATACTGAGGTATCTCGATACATGCATCAGATAATGCTATAGCCTCGTCCGACACACCATCCACTTCGTTACCAACTATCACAGCCACTTTTTCTTCATCTTCCACCACAAAATCAGTCAACGACACACTCTCGTCGGCCTGCTCCACCGAATATATTTTATAACCTTCGCATTGCAAAGCATGAATACAGTCTTCCACTTTTTCGTAATATTCCCAACATACCGAATTTTCGGCACCGAGAGCTGTTTTATGAATATCGCGATGCGGAGGTGTAGCAGTAATACCGCAAAGCATTATCTTACACACACGAAAAGCATCTGCAGTGCGGAATACCGAGCCGATATTGTTCAAACTACGAATATTATCCAACACCACGACCAATGGCAACTTGTCGGCAGCCTTAAACTCTTCAACGCTTATGCGTCCCAATTCTTCCATCGATAACTTCTTCATCATTATATATTTTGGCCATATAACCCCTAATAACGCATTTATTTTACTTTTAGTATAAGGCAACTTCTAAAAATTCCACGTTCAAGGAAATTGAATTGATTGCAGAAAGAACTTTTGCGTGCTTTGACTTCGTCGATGTTGCTATCGCTCGAAACAGCTAATGCTGAGGCATTGCTCTTTACTCGCTTAATCGCAACGTTGCGTTTTTTACCGAAATCTTTCTATTTATTTTTCAATCGCATAGCCCGCTATGCTCAATCAAAAGAAACTAGAAATCTTTCTAGTAAAAATTCGCAAATCACTTGCAAAGCAATTTTTAGAAGTTGCCTTTAGCAGTCTGTATCTTTGTCATAATCAGCTTTTATCATTCTTATAAATTCCTCTCTAAAAGCATACAATGGTATGCATTCCAACCTT
>JAFZFU010000005.1 GCA_017555745.1 Bacteroidales bacterium | reverse complement strand
GTTTTCGGCATAAAACTTGTCGGTTATCCATTGGCTGTTGGGGCCTATGCCCTTATGGGTAAGTTCGCCTACAATACTTGCATCATCCAACTCCCAACCTTTTATACTTATAAGCGACCAATCGTCGCCCTTGGGTTTAACCAATGCCGAAAGGAATATCACTATAAGCATAACTGGAGTAATGTATTTAAGTATAAACTTGAATATCTTAGGTGCTTTGATGTCGGCACCTTGATGTATCATCGCCCATCCTTTATCAACACCTATTACCCACGAAAACAATACGGCTTCGAACATGGCAAAGACAAAGAGCGACACTGTTCCGCCCCAATAATCATATTGGTCAAACACTCCTTTTTGGAAAAACAGCACTGTGGGAAGTCCCAAAAGAAAGATTATCGACCCAAACAAAAGCGTAGATTTCTTCCGTTCCCACCCGAAACCATCTTTGAGGAAAGCCACAATAGGCGACCCCATTGCCACCGTGGAGGTGATACCGGCAAAGAAAAGAAGCCCAAAGAAAGCGGCACCGGCTATAGCCCCTATCACGTTGCCCCACTGGCCGAAAAGGAACGGCATAGAACGGAATCCCAAACCGAAACCTCCCAAACCAACAAGCTCAACCACCTTGTCGATACCAAAATAGCCTATAGATATAGGTATTATTATGGAGCTACCTATAATAACTTCGCAAAACTCGTTGGTGAAACCTGTGGTCATTGCGTTGAGGGCTATATCATCGTTCTTACGCAGATACGAGGCATAACACTGTATGCACCCCATACCCAACGAGAGGGTAAAGAATATCTGACCGGCAGCAGCAAGCCACACCTTAGGATCCTTGAGCGAATCGAACTGCGGAGTCCACAAGAAGTTAAAGCCCACCATGCCATCATATACAGCGCCATCGGTACCAGCTTTGATAGTGAAAGCCTTCACCACAAGAAACAAACCGAATACTATAAGCAACGGCATACATATCTTGGACAATTTTTCGATACCTTTCTGCAAGCCACGCGAAAGAATCCATATATTAAGCACCAAGCACAAGATATAAAATATCAAGGCCTCGTATGGTATTCCGGTAGTAGAAGTGGATATATCCAAATAACTATCGAAGAAAGCCGACACCTGCCCCTCGGTCATTCCACGGAAAGTTCCTATTATGGAATGATACACATACGACATGGTCCAACTTTCGATATAACAATAGTAGGCTGCTATAACGAAGTTTGAAAACAAACCCAATCCACCTATATACTTCCACAGCCTTCGCTTGTTCATAGTCTTCATAATATACGGTGGCGAGTTGAAGCCGAAACTTCCGCCATATCTACCGGTTGACCATTCGACCAACAGCAATGGTAAACCCAACAGAACAAACGATACAATATAAGGAATAATAAATGCTCCTCCCCCATTTTGTACCGCCTGAATAGGAAATCTCAAAAAGTTTCCCAACCCCACGGCATTACCTGCCATGGCTAATATCAAGCCCAATCTTGAGCCCCATCTTTCAGTGTTTTGTGCCATAGACAATTAGTTTTTTGAATTTGCAAAGTTACGAAAAAATAATGATACAAACGACATTATACCATTTATTGTAGAATTTTACAGCTATTGCAAAAGTACAAACCTAATAACAAAATAAAATATTTGTTGTTGAATACATTCAAAGTAATGCCAACTTATCGGCAAAACGAATGTTCGTTTTTTTATATTAGATACTAATACCTTTTTCTATATTCGGTAGGAGATATACCTACTACTCGTTTAAAAAATTTGCTGAAGTTGTCTTGCGATGAAAACGAAAGGCTATCACTTATTTGATCTATCGTCATCTTCGTAGAACGCAACAACGCTTTACTTTCTACACTTACATACTCATCTATCCATTCGTGAACCGTTTTGCCGGTAATATCTTTCAACAATGTGGTCAAATATTTAGGTGTTATACATAACTTCTTGGCATAAAAACTAGTCTCCCTCTTTTCTTTATAGTTTTTTTTCAGCAATGTTATAAATTCGTTTACAATATTATTAGCATATCCGTTTTTCTCGTTTTCTGGTGCATGAATCCTATGCACATATCCAAAAAAAAGTGTCAAAGTAAGATGTTTCGCAGCATCCAAGCGATAGGGGTTGCTTTGAAATTGTATAAGATCTTTCATCATTTTCAAATAGAAACTTAACACATAACTTCCTGTTTCATCTAGCTGAAGTATCGGATTTTGGTACACAGAATTATACATACTTGTGGTTTTGTTTGCATTGGTAAATAGATCATTGGCAAAACGTGTTGACATTACCAAGCATGTAGTTTTCAAGTCACAACTATAATTGTGTAATTGCATTATATGTTCCGAAAGCATTATCACCATTGCAGGTGCTTTTACTTCATAACGTTTCATATTGATGGATATATCTGCACTTCCTTGTATGTATATCATAGCTGTAGTAACATCCGTTTTCCATGGCTCGTAAGCCATATCAGGTATATTATAATCTTCTATGTACAGCAAGTCTTTGCCTATCCTATATTTGGCAGGCGTTATTTTATCCAAATTCTCTTTCCATTCAAGGCTTGTTACTCGTCTCTTCATTGTTTAATATGTATTTTATTCTGCAAAATTACCAATTATTTTC
>JAFZFU010000080.1 GCA_017555745.1 Bacteroidales bacterium | reverse complement strand
GTGGTGATTATGATAATAACCATAGTAGTAAGGGCTCCAATAAGGATTCCAGAACGGATCGTAATATCCCCAATAATTGTAGTAGTAAGGACGATAATACGACCAAGAAGGATACCACCAACTATATCCCAAATATATACTTACTCCCCAATAATTTGGATTGTAGGTATACCAATACATATTTGTGTAATAATCGTCGTAGTAACTTATGCCGATTACGGGATTATCGAAACGGCGAATACGTGCAGTGTAAGAATAATCGTAATAATCCGATTCGTCGAAAACGACTGTTACTTTGGTATTGGCTGCACTTTTGGTTTCATCTCTCAAAGGAGTACCTTCAAGTTCCAAAATTACCTCTTCCGGAACATCTTTCACATTAGTGTCTCTGTATAGCCCGATAGGGTTATATTTTTCGACAACTACCTCATTTTTTGACGGCGAATAGTAAATTTCGTCATAATTTTCTATCTGTGCCAACGCTGTTTTTCCCGAAAAAGAAAAAAACATTACAAATATTATAGCATTGGTTATTAATGTAGTTAGCCCATTTTTCATGATAAGCCCCTTTCTTTTTATGTTTGTATTTCTATTTATTTTAGTATCTTTGCAATCTGAAATCTTTCGGCAAAAGTACGAAAAATTTCTGACATAAACGCTTAAATAACGATATTATTGGATAGATTAATAGATTTTAATAATGGCAAAAGATTTTGTAACACGTTCGGAAAATTATTCAGAATGGTATAATGAATTGGTAATGCGTGCCGATTTGGCAGAAAACTCTGCGGTACGTGGATGTATGGTAATAAAACCTTACGGATATGCAATATGGGAAAAAATGCGCGATGCTTTGGACAAAATGTTTAAAGACACCGGTCACGTAAACGCATATTTTCCGCTTTTTATTCCCAAATCGTTTCTTTGTCGCGAAGCAGAACACGTAGAAGGCTTTGCAAAAGAATGTGCGGTAGTAACCCACTATCGTCTTAAAAACGACCCCGATGGTAGCGGCGTAGTAGTAGACCCCGATGCTCGATTGGAAGAAGAACTTATAGTACGCCCCACTTCCGAAACTATAATTTGGAACACCTACAAAAATTGGATAAAATCATATCGCGACCTTCCTATACTTTGCAACCAATGGGCTAACGTGGTACGTTGGGAAATGCGTACTCGCATGTTTTTACGTACTGCCGAATTTCTATGGCAAGAAGGCCACACCGCCCATGCCACCAAAGAAGAAGCCATCGAAGAAGCATCGCGTATGCTTGACGTATATGCCGACTTCGCCGAAAAGTATATGGCAATGCCAGTGCTTAAAGGTATAAAATCGCCAAACGAACGCTTTGCAGGTGCTTTGGATACCTATTGTATAGAAGCCATGATGCAAGACGGCAAAGCATTACAAGCCGGAACATCACACTTCCTTGGTCAAAACTTTGCCAAAGCTTTCGATGTTAAATTCCTTAGCAACGAAAACAAATTAGAATATGTATGGGCTACATCGTGGGGAGTATCAACACGATTGATGGGCGCTTTGATAATGACCCACTCCGACGACAATGGTTTGGTATTGCCTCCTAAGTTAGCTCCTACTCAAGTAGTGATAATACCAATCTACCGCAACGCCGACCAATTACCTATGATTTCGGAAAAAGCCAACGAAATAAAACGCAATCTTGAAGCCAGAGGTATATCGGTAAAATACGACGACCGCGACTCGTTTAAACCGGGTTGGAAATTCAACGAATACGAATTTAAAGGCGTACCGGTACGTATAGCAATAGGTCCTCGCGATATCGAAAATGGAACCGTAGAAGTGGCTCGTCGCGACACCTTGCAAAAAGAAATATGCCCTATTGCCGACATAGAAACACAAATAGTAAACTTACTCGATGATATACAAAACAACCTATACACCAAAGCTTTGAATTTCCGTGAAGGTAACACACGCAAAGCCGATACTTGGGATGAGTTTAACAAAATTCTCGACGAAGAAGGTGGTTTTATATTGGCACACTGGGACGGCACACCCGAAACAGAAGAAGCCATCAAAGAAAAAACCAAAGCAACCATACGCTGCATACCTTTTGATGCACCCGAAGAAGAAGGAAAATGTATCTTCAGCGGCAAACCATCAAAACGCAGAGTGGTATTCGCTCGCTCGTATTAATCATTACTTTAATACATAACTGCAAAGGCGTTAGAGGCATAAATCCTTTAACGCCTTTTCTATTTAACATCTTGCAACGAACCTATAAAAACCAGTATTTTAGAGACAAGTTATTATCGACAAAAAAAATCTCGGCAACCATACCAAACACCACCTACGAAGGCCTCAAAAATACCTCCCGATGTTGTTGAATTTTCCTCGCGTAGTTTTTATAACTTCCTCCCGACCTTTTTGCAACGACATCGTGATGAAAAATTCACTGCCTCGCAGGTTATACTAAACCCATATATAGAAGTTTTTTTTACACAAAAATGGTCGTATACTCTTATCCCCCATCTCTGCATTTTTAGAAGAAAATCTGAGATTGAAAAGGTCCGAATAATATAAACATAAGATACTACCGATTTTATGGTAAATATACACCGAAGGCAATTAAACGATACCGTATACTAATGATTTATTAATAGTTATAAGCAATATCACCGACTGCTTAAATAGCTGACACAAGCACCTATAATCGTCCTAAAACTAAGAAAGTTAGACAGGGTCAGCATCGTGGATTATAGACAATTTGGAATACTGTTTTTGGTTGCAAATACTGTTGCTGATATCAATGATAATCTTTTTGGCTTGTGCTATGGCTTCGCTTTTTTCGAAACGAATCTGTATATTTTTCAAATATAGGTTACGTATTCTCGACACCGAAGGATATTCTGGGCCCAATACTCTGTTGCCAAACACTTGTCGAAGATTGGCAGCCAAAAAGTCGGCAGCTTCGTTTACCACATGCTCGTCTTTATGTCTGATAGTAATGCGTATCAGTTTGTAAAACGGAGGATAGCGAAACACTCTTCGTTCAGTTATCTGACTCTTATACATCGAAAAATAGTTGTTGTCTATTACATCACGTATTACCTGATGATAGGGATTGTAGGTTTGTATAATCACCTTACCCCTACGCCCATGCCTACCAGCACGACCACTTACCTGTGTCATCTGTTGAAAACTACGCTCAAACGACCTAAAATCGGGAAACGAAATCATATTGTCGGCACTGAGAATACCAACTACACTCACATTGTCGAAATCCAAGCCCTTAGTAATCATCTGCGTACCCACAAGTATATCGATATTACGATCTTCGAAATCTGTAAGTATTTCGATATATCGTTTCTTTTGTGTAGTCGAATCCAAATCCATACGTGCTATGCGTGCATTTGGGAAAAATATAGCCAAATCCTCTTCTATCTTTTCTGTTCCGAAGCCCTTCATTTTTAAACTTGTTGAATGACAGGCAGGACATTCGGCCGGTATAGGAATAGAGTATCCGCAATAATGACATCTCAAACTATTACTTTGCTTGTGATACACCAAAGACACATCGCAATGTTTACACTGAGGCACCCAATTGCAGGCTTCACATTCGAGACGCAACGAAAAACCTCGTCTGTTTTGAAACAATATTACTTGTTCTTTGTTATCAAGAGCCTCTTGAATATGGTCGAGCAGAAATTTGCTGTAATGTACCTGTACCTCCTTTTGCCGCGACGCTTCCTTCATATCCACACATAATATCTCGGGCATCAGCAAGCCTCCATATCGCTTATCCATAGTGGCTAAACCATACTTGCCATTTTGAGCATTGTAGTACGATTCGAGCGATGGAGTGGCCGAACCCAATATGGTTTTGGCCCCAAAAAGATGTGCCAAATATATGGCAGAGTCGCGACCATTGTAACGAGGTGCCGGCTCGTATTGTTTATAAGAACTATCGTGTTCCTCGTCTACCACCACTAGTCCCAATTTTTGGAAAGGCAAGAACACTGCCGAGCGTGCACCCAACAATATCTGATAACCTCCGTTGTCGGCCATGATGGTTTTTTGCCACACTTCGGCACGCTCGTTGGTAGAAAAACGAGAATGATACACTCCCACTTTATCGCCAAAATAACGGCGCAAACGATTTATAACTTGCGATGTAAGAGCTATTTCGGGCAAAAGATACAATACTTGCTTACCCTCTTTTACAGCTTCGTTTATCAGCTTTATATACACCTCGGTTTTGCCGCTCGAAGTTACGCCATGCAATAATGTAACACTTTTGGCATCGGGGTGAGTAAACGTACTGAAGGCTTGTTGTTGCTGTTCGCTGAACTGTATATCATCGGCATCATGGGTGGCTTGTGCGTCGATAAGGCGACTTTCGGCCCGTTCTTCTTCCACCAACACACCCGTACGAATCAGAGTTTGTAAAGCCGAAGACGACAAGTCGTTACGTTGACTAAGTTGTTTTTTGAGTACGGCATTTTTGCCAAATTCCGACAACTGAAAAAAAGACAACATAACCATCAGTTGCTTCTGTGTGGCAGTCTTTTTCTCCAATCTGTCGAAGAGTTCTTTTACGGCTGTTTCGTTTTCCTTATAAGTATCACTCAACCAAATATACTTTTCTTTCTTGGGCATATATCGCTGCTTAATTTCCTCCTCCATCACTATTATTTTCTTTTCTATCATAGTCTTCAGTAGAGGAAAAATCTTTTGATAGCCCGTTATGGTAATTATTTCGGTAATCGAGAGCACACTTTTGTTCATCAGAGCCTCCAACACCTTCATTTCGGCTGCTGCAAGACTATCATATTCACCGGCAAAATCGGGGTGTACGGCTATGGTGGATTCGCTTGCAAGTCTAAACGCCGACGGCAAAGCCACAGCCATAATATCGCCCACATAACACATATAATAGTCTGCCATCCATTCCCAAAACTTAAACTGCATTTCAGTTACAATAGGCTCATCATCGAGAATGGAAAGAATATACTTGGTTTGATAGCCCGGCACTTGGGTATGAATACGACGTATGAGTGCAGAATACAATCTTTTTTGGCCAAATTGTACCACTACACGTTGTCCCACTGCCACATAGTCGTTATATTCAAACGGAACGCGATAGGTATAATATTCCGGAAGATGTAATGGTAATACAACTTCTACAAAATACGTTATGCGTTCCGTCTTCTGTGTCATATTCAACTATATTGACCTTATTTATTCTTGAGGTAAGGTAGTTTTTTCGAATGTCATTATTACGTTATCGTTGTGCATCAATTCCAATTTATCGCCCGAAATACGATAAGCATTCACTTTAGCCAAATTGGCTAAAAACAAATCTTCTATCTCCATTTCGTGTTCCGGACAAGCCATCTTGGTGGCGCCCATTTCCGAAAATACTATTTCGCCGGCTTTTGGCTCTTCGTACGAACCAAAAAAACGATTACAACCCGCACATCCATTCACGCTTTTTGCTTCGGGTCTGAACTGAATATAGGCAATACGACCATCTTCACCAAAGGTTATTTTTTTTGTGCGAATACTTTGAAGCATCCATACTGTTTCGGCTGTAAGAGTTTCGATAGATGAATTTTCAGTTACATTTGAACTACATTTACACGACAACAACAAACATGCTGCACATGCCATCATAAAAAAGTTTCTAATTCTCATAAAGTTTTTCTATTTTATACTATTTATTAATTTCAATCAGTCCTAATAACAGAAAAAAATAGTTTTTGGTATGTGAGCATTTATTATTTATGGCTTTTTTCGTCAACCAACTATAAAAAACAAAGCGAAGCAGTAAGAAACCGCCTCGCTTTATATCAAAATATTTTGAAAGGGTATATTATTTCAAAGCTTCAATTACAACTTTTTCTATTTCTTCTCCGCGAAGATTGCGAGCCAATATAGTTCCATCATCATCTATAACCATTATTTGAGGTATACCGGCTATGCCATACACATTTGTCGCATTGTTTGTAGTATCTGACAATTGAATCCACGACATTTTCATAGTTTCGATAGTTTTGCGTTGATTTTCGGGTTTATCCCATACGTTCAATCCTATCACCACTAAGCCCTTATCGGCATATTTAGCATATATTTTTGCAATGTTGACTATCTCATCACGGCAAGGGCGACACCACGAAGCCCAAAAATCTATCAATGCCACTTTGCCATCGATATGCTTTGAAAGAGTGGTGGCAACAAGTTCTTTTCCTTCCAAAAGTTGTAAATCAGTATAGTGCTTACCTTCCGAAGTTTTCTCTGTATTGCGTATAACATCTACCAAATTCTTAGTCAAGCTAAATTCACTTACAATAGGTGTTGCATCTTTCATAAGAGAATCAACAACATACGAAGTTATAGTACCCGACTGATATCCAGATTCTATTACTTTGTACATAGTATAAGCACCTAATATGTTATCCTTATTAGCATTGTATGTACACAAAGCCACTTTCATATACTTATCGTTATATAATGCATTAACACTATCATATTTTTGCTCCACTGCGTTGCGTTCCTCTTCGGTTGTGGCTGTCATGTATTGCGAATAAAGCATTTCTAAAATATCTACTTCAGTGTCACATGCAGTATTTAATTCTTGTAAAGCTTCGTTTTGAGGTGTACCCGAAATAACATTTTCAGAGAAATCCATCTCTATAACGCCTTTTTCCAATACACAATTCATCGTAAGACGCTTTCCCGATTGATTTTTAACAATCACCGTTGCTATAATCGGATGTTTTACTTCCCCTTGCATTCTAAACCATCCATCTCTGACAACAGAAGAATCTAATTTAATTTTCCAATCCTCTCCATTCACTATGTATACTTCGGCTCCTTCGAACAATATTTTGTCAACATTGCCAAACAATACATATTCTTGTTTTTGTTTGCAAGCACCCATAATAAGCACCAACAACATAGGGAGTATTACCCTTCTTAGTAATCCAATATTATTCATTTTATAGTCTATTTTAATTTTAACGTTTCATGTATTATCACATTTACAAGATGTATTCTTTTTAGTTTTCTTTTACCAGATTCATTGCCAAACGCAAGCCATAATAGCTATCAGCATGATGAGGCGAATCGTTGAGGCGATATGACACTCTACAGTTTCGCGAAGAATAATTCCAACATCCGCCGCGCAACACACGTCTTGCTCCCGATGACGGACCTTGTGGATTAACCAACGAATCTGAGTTATAACGGGTATACCAATCCAAACACCACTCAAACAAATTGCCGCTCATATCATATAATCCCAATTCGTTTGGCATCTTTTCTTTAACTTGATGAGCTTGCGAATTGCTGACATAGTCGAACCATGCCACATCATCTACCTTATCGCTTCCCGAAAATCTCATCCCTCTAGAATTAAGACCTCCTCTACAAGCAAATTCCCATTCGGCTTCGGTAGGGATACGAAACATTATACCGGCATCTTTTATTTCAGGAATATCATTTAACTTTTGGACAAAGATTTCGGCATCGTGATAACTTACATTATACGCAGGATAATTGTCGCCTAAACCTTCTTGAGCATTCCACTGCTTATTACCAGGCATAGTAGTTGACCCCATAACAGCCTTCCACAAAGCTTGCGTCACAAGAGTTTCCGACATATAAAAACTATCCACCGTTACAGAATGAACCGGTGCCTCCCAGTCAAAAGACTTAGGGTCATAGTTTATGTCATTCACATTGGTGTGTTGCGCCCCCATCATAAAAGTGCCTCCACACACACACTTCATCAAAAAACTCACGCTACCTATGGCAAACTCCACTTCAGGTTGCGAATAGTTCGAACAAAGTGTCGATTCCGAAATTTTTGCCGTTAAATTCATATCCTTTAGGTTTTATATGTTATTTTTTCAATATTACTACTCTTATACCGTCACACAGACTCATTCAAACGAACTACATCATTGTGTTTATTTACAAAAGAACACAAAATTTCTACTGTTTGTTCTTGTTAATATAACTCCAAAATTTTTAGATATTGCCCTATATATCCTTTTATTTAAAGACACTGATTTCGGGTGCAAATATACATTATTTTTCTCATACTTCCACATATTTTTTGAAAAAAAATAATATAAATATCGCAACAATCTTATTTATAAAAATATACAACTATTATTTTTTATAAAAAAAAGGTTCTTTTAAATACTTTTTCTGTATATCTAACACCTAAAATCAGTATTAGTTGTCAATTTGTAAAAGATTTTACAGAATCAAAGTCTACCTTATCGACTCAACCTCATATATACTCTTTTCAACAAAGTAATATGGATAACTATTTTATCTTCTACAATGTAGAGTATATTTTTATATGTATCTTTGAATTTAAAGATTTTATTAGCACTATAAATGTAAAGTACATGAAATTAAATAAATATATAGAAAAGATATTAGTTTTGGCATGCGTATTTTTGCTATCGTTGCCACTTGCAACCAACGCACAAAGCAGAAAACAATTAGAAAAAGAGAAACAAAAGATTGAAAATGAAATACGCAAATTGAATAAAGATTTGGCCACGACACGCAAGAATAAGAATTTATCAAGTTCGCAGTTGAATACTTTAAACAAAAAAATAAAACAACGCGAAAACCTTATCAAAAACATCAACACGCAATTGGGAATACTCGAATCACAACTTGTGGCCACAAGCGACAGCATTCTTCTGCTAAAGAATGAAATCGACACTCTAAAAGCCGAATATGCCAAAATTGTGCAAGTATTATACAAAGAACGAGGTGCGCTAAACCGAACAACTCTTACAGTAAACCCCGCTCAATTCAACAGAACATATTTACGCACAAAATATTACAATGCCTATAGTCGTTATCGTCGACATCAGGCACAACTTATCAGAAACCATCAAGCCGAATTGGAAAACATGTCGTATCAGTTGGTTGTACAAAAAAGTCAACAACAAAACCTTCTTTCACAAGAAAAAAAGAACAAACAACAACTATCGTCTGAAAAGGCTTTGAAACAAAAAAACATCAACGACTACAAAAAGAAAGAAAAACAACTATCGGCCGAACTTAAAAAGAAAGAAAAACAAGCCAAGCAACTACAGGCTCAAATACAAAAGATTATAAACGAAGAATTGGCAAAAAGTCGCAAAGCCAACAAAACGGCCACTCCTAAAGAGAATGCTGAAGAATTGGAATTATCGAAAGACTTTTTGGCCAACAAGGGACGCCTACCTTGGCCCACAGCCAAGTCGATCGTTATACGCGAATATGGCCGCTACAAACATAAATCGGGTGGCGAAAACATGAACTATGGTATAGAATTGCTTACCGACCGCGGTGCTTCTGTACGTTCGGTATTCGACGGAAAAGTAACACGTATTGCCACAGGCCCTAACGGATATAAAATGGTATTTATAAAACATGGCAACTATATAACGGTATACACCAATCTCGAAACAGTATCAGTAAAAGAAGGCACAGAAGTGGCTACGAAACAAAAAATAGGTGTGGTACATACCAACGACGAAAACAGAGCCGAATTCAACTTCCAAATATGGGGTGGCAAAGACGCTCAAGTAGAAAGTCAAAACCCACGAATATGGCTTGCTAAATAACAACACACTATGGCTGACGCATTATTGACAGTAGAAAACCTTACCAAATCGTTTGGCGAAAAACTCTTGTTCGAAGACATATCGTTTGGTATCAATGCCGGACAAAAGACGGCCCTTATAGCACGCAACGGCACAGGCAAAACATCGCTGTTGAACATAATAACGGGTACAGCATTAGCCGATGCCGGCAAAGTGGTGTTCCGCAACGATGTGCGAATGGCATACCTCCCTCAAAATCCGTTGATGAACGAAACAATGACGGTAAGAGAATACGTATTTGCTTCGGAAAACAAATACGTACAGGCCGTTAACAACTACGAGAAGGCACTACTAAACATACAACTATCGCCATCGGGCATACACGAAAAACAACTGCAAGATGCCATGAACACCATGGACACCATAGGTGCATGGGACTACGAAAATAGAGTAAAAGAGATTTTGAGCCGACTCGAAGTCAACGATCTTGACAAAACCATAGCCATGCTTAGCGGTGGCGAACGTAAGAAAATAGCACTATCTAAAGTTTTAATCGACGATGCAAACCTGCTTATCCTCGACGAGCCCACTAACCACTTAGACATAAAAATGATAGAGTGGCTCGAAGAGTTTCTGTCGAAACAAAACCTAAGCATACTCATGGTAACCCACGACCGCTATTTTCTGGACAATGTTTGCCACGATATAATAGAAATCGACAAAGGACACCTATTTCACTACAAGGGCACATACGCCTACTATGTAGAAAAGAAAGCCGAACGCCAAGAGATAGAACGTCGCGAAATAGAAAAAGCCAAAAACCTATATCGTACCGAATTAGATTGGATGCGACACATGCCATCCGCAAGAGGCACCAAAGCACGAGCCCGTATCGACTCTTTTTACGAACTTAAAGACAAAGCCCTACAACGCATTGACGACCACCGCCCTACCCTATCGGTAAAAACAGAACGCATTGGCGGAAAGATATTGGAGATGTACAATGTATCGAAACAATACGAAGGCAAAGCGCTTGTAGATGATTTCACTTACACCTTTAAGAAAAACGAAAAAATAGGCATAGTAGGACAAAACGGCGTGGGAAAATCCACATTCCTGAACATCATAACACAAGCCCTCAAACCCGATAGCGGCAACATTATAGTGGGACAAACCGTACAATTTGGTTTTTATACCCAAAACGGCCTTACCGAAAGCGACGATCGACGAGTAATAGAGATAATAAAAGATGTGGCCGAAGTAATACACCTCGAAAATGGTAAAGAGATGAGCGCCACTCAGTTCTTACGTCATTTCGGATTCGACGACAGCACACAATATAACTATTACGGCAACCTTAGCGGTGGCGAACGCCGAAGACTATACCTACTTAAAGTACTGATGGCAAACCCCAATTTCCTGATACTCGACGAACCTACCAACGACTTGGATATATACACATTGGAAATACTCGAAGAGTTTTTGGAAAACTATAAAGGTTGTTTGATAATAGTGTCGCACGACCGCAACTTTATGGACGACCTTGTTGACCACCTTTTTGTATTTGAAGGAAACGGAAAAATACGCGACTACCACAGCAACTACACCGACTACATAAAGCTAAAAGAACAAGAACAACGCATTGCCACACAACAAAAACGCGAAGAAAAACCCAAATACGAACGCACAAAATCG
Source organism: Bacteroidales bacterium (assembly GCA_017555745.1). Taxonomy (GTDB): domain Bacteria; phylum Bacteroidota; class Bacteroidia; order Bacteroidales; family P3; genus HGM05376. The sequence goes on along the minus strand of JAFZFU010000080.1, from coordinate 27,507 downwards.
GCGGCAAAGCCTACATACAAACAAAAACAAGAATACGAGCAACTAACCAACGAGATAGAAGTTCTTGAAAAAGAAAAAGCAGAATTAGAACAACTAATGAACTCGGGACAAGAAACAGACTACGAAAAACTAAACTCGTGGGCTACCCGAATAGGAGAAATACGAGAACTTATAGACGAAAAAGAACTACGTTGGCTGGAACTCGACGAAATAATGAATTAACACAAACTGAATTAAGATGAGAATATCTGTAGTAGAACCATTGGGCATTGGCAAAGAACAATTTGAAACCTTGCGTGCCGAATTTGAAACAAAGAATTGCGTGTTTGAATACTACATGGACCGCAACGAAAATCCCAACACAATAGCACAACGCATCGGCGATGCCGACATAGTAGTTATTTCGAACATACGTCTTTCGGCTGAAACTATGGCCAAATGTCCTAACATAAAAATGCTATCGGTAGCTTTTACCGGATTGGACCACATTGATTTGGACTACTGTCGTGCCAACAACATCGAAGTGTTCAACGCTTCGGGCTACTCGACAGTGGCTGTAAGCGAGTTGGCAATAGGTCTTATGCTCGACGTATACCGCAAAATTACCGAAATGGATGCCAACACCCGTCAACTTGGGTCGAGAGGCATGTTTTTGGGTCGCGAACTACATGGCAAAACAGTGGGCGTTGTAGGCACAGGTGCCATAGGCATACAAACCATCAATCTACTCAAAGCCTTTGGTTGTAAAGTATTGGCATATAGCCGTACACAACGTAGCGAAGTTAAAGCGTTAGGCGTAGAATACGTTTCGTTGGAACACCTTATGGCGAACTCCGACATAGTAACCCTACACGTACCTGCCACCCAAAACACTGCTCAAATGATTAACGCCGAAATGATATCTCTGATGAAACCTTCGGCAATACTTATAAATACCGCACGCGGAGCGGTGGTAGACAACAACGCATTGGCGCAAGCCTTGAAAAACAGCAAGATAGCCGGTGCCGGAATAGATGTATACGAAACCGAGCCACCATTGCCAGAAAACCATCCTCTGCTATCAGCACCAAACGCAGTATTGCTACCTCACATAGCCTATGCCACTCGCGAAGCATTCGACATACGGGCCGACATAGTAATGGACAACATACGCAAATGGTTAGATAAACAATAATATATATACTTACACCAATAAAAAAGGCCGAAAGATAAACGATATACTATCTTTCGTCTTTTTTTATTACACCACAAAACGTTATGCTAAACACGTCAGACAATAAATATCTGCAATATATCATCGGCAGATAATACTTTCGCTGTCTATGGTATGTTTTTGGCGATTTTTTATTACTATTTCTTTCGAAGTGTTGGCGTAGCAGTACACACAAAAATGACTGCATGTGTTATACATACCTATATCTTTTGCCACCATACAGCCACACTCTTTTCGTTGACCTTTATCCTTAAGTTGCTTTTCGGTAAGAGGGTTACGGATGTTATCCTCAAAGGCAAACAACGATAAATCTGTAGGTCGGCGCAGTTCGCCATAGTTCAAATAATAAACCAAGTCTTCATCGTGGGCAAATACACGCTTCATCAGTTCGGCATCTATGCAACGGTTGTGCGATATATTGTATTTATCCAAATTAAACGCTTCGCCACATGTGGCCAACTCTATCTTCCATCCCTCGGCGGCCCAATGGTCGCGCAATGCTGCCAAACGCATGGCCATAGCCTCCATCTGTTGCACACTGAACTCCCAACTACCAATATCCTCCTTCGTAAAATTCCCCGTTTCTTTCACCATATTGTTCTGCACCTTGCGGTAGGCGTTTATATCTATAAAACTGAACACAAGTTTATCGGTACAACCCTTTATGCCTTCGCCTATGCGCTCTATTCGTTTAGCAAGCTCATCGATGCCCAAATGAGGTGTTATCACCAACGGATCGAAACGCCATATTATACGCTCACTGCCTATCATAGAAGACAGTTCTTTAAACGTTTCTATACGCTTTTCTATACTTGGAACATTAGGCTCGAAACGTTCTTGGTCGTAGTCGTTCATGCTATGTTGGAAATAATAGTGTATTCCACGCTTATCCAATTCGCCCAACAAAGGAATAATGGAGAGAGGATTCTTTGTCCAAAACACCACCACTTTACAGTTTTTAAACGACACGTATGTGTGGCGGTTGTTGAAAGGATTGTACCACACCACATATCCGGCCTTCAATCTTTCAATAAACCACTGGGCATAAAAAGCCGGTATATCGGTAGATCTGCTGGCCGACACCACCACCGGAGCCATCGCCTCCACTATATTTCCATCAGGCAGTTTTAGAGTTGTTTTGTCCATATAATTAATCTGTTATTGAATGAGAGTTGGTTTATTTTCTAATTCTCTTTTGTTTTATGTAATTATACCACCTCTTTCAGCAAATGATGATATTCTTCTTCTAAAATGCTTTCAAAATATTCATTTTTCCCTTTAGACACAACTATACTTTGCAAGGATGACGAGTTTGGAAAATCATGAAAAGCCTCAGCACATATTACTACAGTTCCTTCCTTTACAATGTAAGATATTATATCGAAACTTCCATTAAGTAATCGTTTAACATCTCGAGTATATACGCAACCATATCCATCTTTTATATCGTTGGCTATATCTTCTTCGGTTACTTTTGTATTGTATTCTTGAGTATCCACAACTATATTTATTGGTTTAAATAATTGATATCCTTTAGGTTATTCACTGTACATTCTTTTCCTCATAGATTACAAAAATAAGTAATATTTGGCATATATGCAAGTGGTTTGACATCTATTTTTGTAATATTTTTCTAATACTTGTCCTATTCGGAGAGACTGTTTTTACCTCAAAATAGCTTACTCGATGATTGGTATTGTGGCTGTAGCGAACAATAAAACAAGAACTTCTTACGGTGCATTGTCTGCGAAACATAAGCGAAACGATTCTCTCGGTTATCCTTCTACTTGGGAGAACGCCCACCCTTTTTGTATATTAAGCAACTTTCGGGGCTAAAAAGTTAGAAACGTGGAATTATTAGAAGTTGCCTTATTTCATTCTTATCCTGAAATAGATTTATAGATAAATTTCACGTGAGTGCACAGAATTTTCCTCGCGATGTTTTATCAATCTCCTCGCGAGGAAATTTTGCATACAAGGCGAGTAGACAACAACGCAATTAAAGGGCGGCACGAAGGCGGATTTCAGGCCACAACCTTAGATATTTGATAATATCCGATAAAAAACTAATAGTTAAAGGCAACTTCTAAAAATTACACGTTTTAGTAAGTTGGAAGAATTCTTCTTTAAACTTTCGCGTACCTTGTGTTTTTTAGAGAAATCTTTTTATTTCTTTTTCAATCGCATAGCGGGCTATACGATTGAAAAAGAAAGCAGAAATCTTTTTGGTAAAATTCCACAAATCACCGACAAAACAATTTTTAGAAATTGCCTAAAAAAAACAAATAGCCACAAACAAAAGTGCAAGTTCAAAAAAAAGTCGTATCTTTGCAAATCAATTATAAAATTACATTACAATGAAAAAATTATACATAGCTGTTTTATCAGCATTAGTTTTAGGCATTTCGCCAAAAATGATGTCTCAGAATACCCCCGAAATTCCTAACAATAGTTTTGAAAATTGGACTTCCGAAGGATTTATAATTTTCCAATACGAAAGCCCTACCGGTTGGCAAAGTTTGTCGGTGGATATCGACACTTTCGGCATTCAGTTTTCGTATCCTATAAGTTCGGTAAACAAAACCACCGATGCACAAAGCGGCACATACGCAGCCATACTCGAAACCAAACAATTCGACGAATTGATAAGTTCGGCATTAAGTTCGATGGGGAATATAGAATTTACCGGCTTGCCATCGATAATGAGCATAGGAAAGATTAATGTATTATCCATGATAACCGACCTTGCGGGCATGATGAACGATGACATGGGTATGGAATCGCTATTGCAAACACTTTTGGCAGGCGATATTTCGAACTACCTACAAGGCGGCATGCCTTTGAATGGTTTTACACCGGGCGGACTTAAGGGACACTACAAATACATACCCGGTGAAAACAGCACCGACGATGCAGCCATGATACTGCTTGTAGGCACCCGCTACGACAGCGGCAGCAATCGCCGTTCGGTAACAGGATTGGGAATGTCGGTTTTGGAAGCTACCAATAACGAATACCAAGAATTTGAAATACCATATTTTACATTGCCACTTGGCACCGCCGACTCGTTGGAGATAATAATATTTTCGTCGCAAATACAAAATATGGCCATAGGCTCCAAATTATATATCGACAACCTTTCGCTTAGCGGAACCAACAGCATAAACTCGGCCGACGACAGCAAGATAAATTGCTATCCCAACCCCACAATCGGCAATATAACACTGAGCATAAGCGACAACTCATCGGCCGATGTAATATTCTACAATAATGTGGGACAAAAAGTTTTGGAACAAAAAGATTGCGACAACGGCACTATATTTACCCTTCCGCAAAGCGGCACATACCTTATGGTAGTTACCCAAAATGGACATAAAACAGTAAAAACCATAGTAGTAAAATAACCGACAAAAATGAAAAAACTTGTTGCGATAGCGGGCTTTATTGGCATGGTAATACTATCTATGACATGCTGTACGGGAGGCTACACATTTACGGGAGCCTCGATACCGCCCGATGCCAAAACTATATCGATACAAACGTTTCCGAACTATGCATCGTTGGTAAATCCACAATTAAGTCAAATACTTACCGATGGTATGCGCAATGCTTTTGCATCACAAACAAGTTTAAACTTAGTAGACTACGACGGCGATTTAGACATACGTGGCGAAATAAGCGGCTACACCATGCAGCCCACAGCCATAACAGGCAACGACCAAGCAGCAATGAACCGTTTGACGATAACAATAAAAGTAAAATTTACAAACACCAAAGACCCGGAAACCGGTTTCGAACAATCGTTTTCGAGATACAAAGAGTTTAGCGCTCAAATGAATTTTTCGAGTATCGAAAACTCTTTATGCGAAGAAATTGTTAATGAACTGATTGATGATGTATTTAATAAGTCTGTAGTAAACTGGTAAACAACTAAAATGACGTTTCAACGATACAATAATGTTATAGGATTATTGGTATTTGTAATATCTACGGCAGTATATACGCTTACCCTCGAGCCATCAGTAAGTTTTTGGGACTGTGGCGAATGGATAAGCGTAGGATACGGCTTGCAAGTAGGGCATCCACCCGGAGCACCGCTATATGTTTTGTTGGCAAAAATATTTTCGCTGCCGGCAATAAACAATACCGCCAATGTGGCATACTGCATAAATATGCTTTCGGCAGTGGCTTCGGGATTGACCATAATGTTATTGTTTTGGACCTCTACCTACTTTTTAAAACAACTATTTTCGGGAAATAACCCAAAGATACGCTACCCCAATGCTGTTATCCTCGCATCGGGTTTTGCAGGCTCTATGGCCTACGCCTTTTCCGACACTTTTTGGTTTTCGGCCGTAGAAAGCGAAGTATATGCCCTTTCGGGATTATTTTCGGCATTGATAATTTGGTGTATGACCAAATACTGCCGCAGTACCTCCCTCTCCTACCGATGGATTATACTCATATTCTTTCTTATAGGACTGTCGTTTAGCGTACATAATCTGTCACTGCTTGTAATACCCGCCATGGCAATGATGTATTATTACCACAACTACAAACGCAGCATAGCACACAGCATAGTAGCCTTGGTGGTATCCATGGCATTGTTGGCAATGATATTCTTAGGCATAATACCCGGATTTTTCTACCTCGCAGGCGAAACATCGGTTTGGCTTGTAAACGAGTTTAATATAAGCATATTGGGAAGCGTGGTTATATATTTGGGTGCCACAGCCGCAGTCTTCGTATTAAGCATAGTAGTAGCAAGCCTTTTGCACAAAAACGCCATCAAACTGTTTATTATATGCACACTATATCTTGTAATAGGACTGTCGGTACAGTTCGTCAGCATGTTCTGCTCGATGGCCGAGCCCGTTACCAACGAAGCACAACCCTCAAACCCCAAAACCCTATACTCATACATACAACGCGACCAATACGAAAAAGCACCACTTATATACGGACCATACTATACAGCCCCCTTCGACAGATATACCGACGGCAAAGCACAATACGACATGGTATACATTGTGGAAAACGACTCGAAAACCATCGATACGTGCCATTCCATAACCGAAGCAAACAAATATCTGAAACTCCACAACGATATTAAAATAACACCACGATACGTAATATCAAACACCGGGCAAAACAGCAAAGCGCTATTCGACAAAGAGTTTTACACCATATTCCCCCGAATGTGGAAACATGGCGAAGCATTTGGCGAAAACTACTACACATGGACCGAAGGAAAAGGCCGATTTGTAGAAATAGACGGAAAAGAAATATACAAACCATCGTTTAGCGACAATATCTCGTTCTTTTTCAATTATCAACTACGCTATATGTATATCCGATACCTTATGTGGAATTTTTCGGGCAAATACGAAAATATAAGCGAAAAAGACTACATATTTTTTAACCAAGATTGGATAACCGGTATCGAGGTAATAGACCATAAGTTTGGCAAAGAACCTCTTTCGGACCACGAAAAAGGTCCACGCCACAACACCTACTTTTTGATACCCTTTATACTGGGTATAGTAGGATTTTTCTTTCAATTATACAAAGACACACCACGCAACATAATACTATCCACATTGTTCTTTTTTACGGGCATAGCCATAGTTATATACCTCAACCAAGCCGCCTACGAACATCGCGAACGAGACTATGTTTATTTGACATCGTTTTACACCTTTTCGGTATGGATAAGCATAGGTGTAGCCTCTATATTTCATCTTATACAAAAGATGAAACCATTACAAACCAAAAAGATAACAGCAGTTATATGCCTATTGTCGCTATCGGTACCCTGGCTTATGGGCTACCAAAATTGGGACGACCACGACCGCTCAAAACAATATCTCCCCCACGATTTGGCGTATAACATGCTGCAATCGTGTGTACCCAATGCAATACTATTTACCAATGGCGACAACGACACATTCCCACTTTGGTATCTGCAACAGGTAGAAGGCATACGCACCGATGTAAGAATAGTAAACCTAAGCCTGCTAGCGTCGAGTTGGTATATAAACCAAATAAAAGACCAAAACCAAGCCAACAATACGGTATTTATATCCTTCGATAATAAAACATATAGAGGCGATAGATTGGGAACAGTATTCTCGCAAAGCTCTAACAATATAACTATGGCAAGCATTGCATTAGAATATCTCAAATCGGATTCATCAATAATAGAACTCGACGACATGCCCATATTCCACATCATGCCTTTCGATTATTTATGTTTCGACACCTCGGCAGCCTATATTAAGTTGCCACAAATACTCTCACGCAGCGGCATAATGCACTTAGACATCGTAAATAACAACTACGCCCGACGCCCAATATACTACACCGACTATGCTTTGAGCGAGATAGATTTCTTGAACGATTATCTGCAATTGGAAGGTATGGCCTATAGGCTTGTTTTGAAAGATAAAGCACTTATTTCGCCCATCGATACAGAGGTGTTTTACAACAACGTGATGAACACCTTCGAGTGGGGAAAAATAGAGAACGGCTATGTGGGCAACACTTCGTTGGAGATATTAAACCTAATGCTGGAAAATATATCAAAACTAAGCAACAGGCTTATGGAAAACGGCGACACAAACAAGGCTGTATTGCTTTGGTGCCATATTCTAAACAATATTCCACAACACATGATATTCAACACCGCCGCCATGGAAGCCGCCCTGCTCGGCCACAACACTTTGGAAACAGAAAAATAACCTCCAAAAATCTAACATTAAGGCAACTTATAAAAATTCCACGTTCTAGGAAATCGAATTAATTGCAAAAAGAACTTTTGCGTGCGTTGACTTCGTCGATGTTGCTATCGCTCGAAAGAGCTAATGCTTAGGCATTGCTCTTTACTCGCTTAATCGCAACGTTGCGTTTTTTACCGAAATCTTTCTATTTCTTTTTCAATCGCATAGCCAGCTATGCTCAATCAAAAGAGAGTAAAAATCTTCCCGACAAAATTCCACAAATCACTTGCAATGCAATTTTTAGAAATTGCATTAAATAAAAAACGCGAATAGGCTTTTATAATCCAAGCCTTATCCGCGTTATATCGTTTTTAATTTTCTACATATTGTAAAAGAAAGCCATATAGTATTCTTAGCTTCTTTTCAGCACCTCCAATCCTATTTCGAGCAAACAAGATAGGGCCGGCACAAATGTTATATCTTCCACCTAACGAGGGAATGTAATTGTAAATATAGTTCCTTCGCCAAGAGTACTTTTTACATCTATCTTACCTTTATGTAAATGTACTATCTGTTTAACATAAGCAAGACCTATACCAAAGCCCTTAACATCGTGTACACTACCAGTAGCCACTCTATAAAATTTATCAAATATGTGTTTTATATTATCTTTGGCAATACCCATACCACTATCGGCCACCTGAAGGATTATAGAGTTTGGTGTATCGCTAACCCTAATAACGATATCCAAGACCTCCGGCGAGTACTTTATGGCATTATCCACAAGATTATACACCACATTAGTAATATGCACTCTATCGGCAAATAACATAGGATCTTGAGCATCGAGGTTAATGTCTATCTTACCTTTTTTGTTCGACACCACAAAGTCTATATTATTCTTAGCATTCAACACCACGTCGTGTACATTTATCAAGGTTTTGTTGGATATCATTTTAGTGTCAGTCATCTTACTTTGTTGCAATACTATATCCACAAGTCCCCTTAAACGCAAGTTTTCTTCAGTTATTATTCTCAAATAAGTATCCACCGAAGTCTTATCCTCCTTAGTTTCGGGAAGTTGAAGCATTTCGCAAGCAAGCGATATGGTAGATATAGGCGTTTTCAATTCGTGATTTATATTTGATATAAAACCACTTTTCATCTCGTCTAATTTCTCTTTACTGATTATCATCTTAATCATCATGATAAACACAATAAGGATAACAAAGCCCAAGAAAATATTTATAGCCAAGTATATATATGGATTATTTTTGAGAAGATAAGGAAAGGTATGAAAGAAGACTGATACATAAACCGTATTTTCATTTTTTAATCCGCCCACAGCATATTCGTACATAAACTGCGACGAAATAAGAAAACGCACATCGGATTTTTCGTTTGTAAACAAGAGTTTCTTTTTAGTGATATCAAACACACCTACAGCAGGATGAATAAAGATATCGTGTTTAGCCAAATTGCGTTCGATAAGCTGTTCGAGCATAGCGTAATCAACATCGACTTCCAAAACATTATAATTATCGGTATAATCAACAATATAGTTTACGTAATTCTCCCATGCGAAAGAACTATCGCTCAAACGTTCACGCTCGTGAGCTAATTCGAAATATCTTACCAATTCCAATGAGTCGACACACGATAAGCCCTTTATATTGCCCAACTCCATATTAGAAATATCTATTCGCATAAAAAGATTAGGATTGTTTTGCCTCATCTTCTTCATTTGAGTATTAATTTCTTCAACTCTACCGTATTTCGACCAAACATCTTTGTCGATATCAGTCAAGTATTTTTTTAGATTTTCTTTATTTAATTCGGCAATAACATCATTCATAGACTCATTTACAGCCGACTCGAACATCATTTTACTGGCGCACAAACTCTCTTCGACCATAAATGTTTGAAAAACCACCAAGGCCAAAAGCACTATCAACACTACAGTAGATGAACCAATTAAAAATCTCTTTTTCATTTCTCTTGTATTTTATATCTGTTTACACCTTTATTTCTTAGTATTCTTTGACAAAAACACATTGTCCGAAAACTTTCTTTTGTAAGAAAGATAAAGGAAAACGCAACCTGCCAAAATAAACGGAACACTCAATAGTTGCCCCATATTGAATAACATACCATCTTCGAAACCAACTTGGTCTTCTTTGATAAACTCTATCAAAAACCTCATACCAAACAAAGAAACAAGGAATATTCCAAACATATTGCCCGGACGTGGTTTGCCATTTACCTTACAATAGTATATGATAAGAGAGGTAAAAATCAACAAATACGACAACGCCTCATACAACTGAGTGGGATGTTTAGGCACTGTTTCGCCATTAAGAAGATATACAAAGCCCCATGGCAACGATGTTTGACAACCATAAATTTCGGAGTTCATCAAATTACCAACTCTCACACATGCACCCACCAATGGAATAACAATAACCAAACGGTCCAATATCCATACCCAATTGATTTTTGTTTTTCGGTAAAAGAGGTATATACCAATAAGTATACCTATAGCCCCCCCATGACTTGCAAGACCTTGGTAGCCTGTAAAACGACCATTTTCAAGATCGAAAGGCAATACTATTTCGAGTGGATGAGCAAGATAATAATCCGGTTCGTAAAACAGACAATGTCCAAAACGCAAGCCCACCAAAAGCGACACAAACATATAAATAGTAAAACGATCGAGAATCTCTACATCGACATTCTCCTTTTTAAACATCTTTTGCAGTATAAAATACGCAGTAATAAATCCCAATGCAAAAAGCAACGAATACCAACGTACTCCAAAAGAACCTATATTAAAAATAATAGGCGATACATCCCAATTTACAAATAACATATCCATGACTATTCTTCGATATTTTGTTTAATTAATTGATACAAAAAATTATAATGAGCTTGAGTTACCATATCACTCGATTTGGCATTTTTAAATTTGTTTTTCAAGTAAGCCAATTGATGATATATCAAACCACCCATATCATACACCATTGGATTATAACCTACCGTTATAGTTGTTTCGCCCTGTTTTTTAAGTTGAGGCAACACATTCAATAGTTGGTCGATATATGCTTTTTGAAGCATTCTATGATATATATCTGATGAGGTTTTCTTACCAAGATCGGCAAACAAAGCTTCATTTATATCATTAAAATATTGTTCTACTGTATAAACATTGTTTTTACCCAACGAAGTTTCGGCCTCTATCATATTAATAAATCGATAGTCACTAAGAAGACTTCTAACTATACGGCCTGTTATTTTTGTAGCCACATCTGAATAACTTAGTCCTGTCAAAACAAAAATAGAGTCATTGAAAATCCATTCGGGAGTATGTATATAATTGTCTATAATAAAAGACATAGCTTCCTTTTGTTTTTCTTTTTCAACAAAAGAATATACATCACCTTCTTGCTCTATAGTTTTAGGATTATGATACATACCACCTATATACAACATAGCATGACCTGCATATCTCAAATACTGACTTACTACCTCATTATACATTTGTCGTAGTGCTGTATATGACTTATTAGGCTCGGCAGTCCATAACTTAAGATTAGAGGTTATTCTTTCCAAGTTTTTGATACCATAGGTATTTGCCACCATTTGATTATCTCCCAAATCTTCTGATTGCGAACGAGGATCTATGCCGCTATATCCCGAACCAAACCATAAGTATCTATCCTTTGTTTTTTCAATAATCCACTTATTAAGCATTGGCACCTCATCTTTAGGGTCGTCAAACTCCGGAAACAAACGATACCCCCATTCTATACACCAATAGTCGTATTTACCTATTCGAGGAAACAAATATTGCTGTTCTATGCTATCTTCGGGTTGAGCCACATAATTGAATCTGGAATAATCCATTATAGATGATGTATGGCCATTTTCTTTGACGAAATTTCTGTCTCTGAGTTTTTCTACGGGATAAGCCGAAGAAGCGGCAAAATTATGCTGCATACCTAAAGTATGACCTATTTCGTGCGACGATACAAAACGGATAAGTTGTCCCATCAAAGAATCACTAAAAACCATTTTACGGGCAGCAGTATCTAATGGTGCACATTGAATAAAGTACCAATTGTGTAATAACGACATCACATTATGATACCAATTGACATGACTTTCCAATATCTCACCCGTACGAGGGTCGCTCACATGCGGTCCACTTGCATTCGGCACTGTGGAAGGTTTGTAAACTATAGCTGAATATCGAGCATCTTCCAACGACCAAGTAGAATCTTCTTCTTTAGTGGGAGCCAACTTTGCCATAATAGCATTTTTAAAACCTGCAGCACGAAATACCGGTTCCCAATCGTTGACACCTTGCATAAGATATGGCACCCATTTTTTAGGAGTAGATGGGTCGATATAATAAATTATGGGCTTTGCTGGTTCCACAAGCTCACCGGCTTTATAACGTTCCACATCTTCAGGTTTAGGTTCCAAACGCCAACGAGTTATCATTCTTGTTACATCAACACCCTGTGGATTTTTATCATAATCGGTATAACTTTCGGTAAAGAAGCCTACCCTTGAATCATGATAACGAGGACGCATAGGCACCTCCGGCAACATAATGATAGAAGAATTTAACTCCATTGATGCCACACCTTTTTTGGCAGAATACGATTTCACCACCTTTATTTCTGCATTCAACGGATAAGTATTGATAGATGAAATAAAAGTTTTATCGGATTGCAACAGATTTAAACCTAAAGCACTTTTTGTACTCTTAGAGATAAACAATTCTTCGTTATCCGATTCAAATAATTTAGTTACTTCTATGAGTACTTTGGAACTATCGGCCAAAGCTGCTTTCACATCAAACGACGCTAATATAGGCATAAAACTCGAACGTTGTACAGATTGATACATACCCAAAGTATCGTTAGATCGCTCTACATTCAACACTTTACGTAATAATACTTTTCCATTCATCCCTTTCTCGAACCTCACTACAACAGTATTAAGATGATCACCGGCATAACCAATAAATCCCGAACGTAGGGCTGCAGAAGCCTGCGATATACGAGTTACCACAAGTAAATCCTTACCATATATACTATCGGTAATTTCAAAATAGTATTTACCTTTCGATGAATGTATAGTAAATAATCCTACTTTAGTATCGGTTTTTTCTTTAAAAAACTTTTCTATAGGAGTCCTTGTATCAACAACTTTCTGTTTCTTCTTCTTACCAAATATACTCTTAACAGTAGAGCACGATGGCATCATAATTAATACTGCGAGTATAAGAAAAATACCTTTATTTTTGATCATGACATGAAAGTATAAAATATAAGCCACCCCAAGATATATACTAAGGATGGCTTAATCGTTATCAATTATTATTTAGCGTAATTTACAGCTCTTGTTTCCCTAATCACCGTTACCTTTATTTGACCGGGATAAGTCATTTCATTCTGAATTTTCTTCGACAAATCCAACGACAATTGAGTGGCTTCAGTATCGCTTATTTTATCAGCGCCTACTATCACACGCAACTCACGACCAGCTTGTATTGCGTAAGTTTTAACAACACCGGGATATGTCATTGCCAATTCTTCCAATTTATTCAATCGGTTGATGTATGCTTCAACCACTTCACGACGTGCTCCGGGACGTGCTCCGGATATAGCATCACAAACCTGAACAATAGGAGCAATCAAACTTGTCATCTCTGTTTCATCGTGGTGAGCTCCAATGGCATTGCATACTTCAGGACGTTCTTTGTACTTTTCAGCCATTTTCATACCCAATATTGCGTGTGGCAAATCAGGTTCATTTTCCGGCACCTTACCAATATCGTGTAACAATCCGGCACGCTTAGCCAACTTAGGATTCAAACCCAACTCAGCAGCCATAGTAGCCGAAAGATTAGCAACCTCACGAGAGTGTTGCAACAAATTTTGTCCGTATGACGAACGGTATTTCATACGTCCTATCATTCTCATCAACTCGTGGTTCATATTTACTATACCCAAGTCAATACAAGTACGTTTACCAACTTCGATAATTTCTTGTTCTATTTGCTTACGAGTTTTTGATACTACTTCTTCGATACGAGCCGGATGTATACGACCATCTGTTACCAATTTATGCAACGACAAACGAGCGATTTCTCTTCTTATAGGATCGAAACCTGACAATATAATAGCATCAGGGGAGTCATCTATTATAATTTCAACACCGGTAAGAGATTCCAACGTACGTATATTACGTCCTTCACGACCAATAATACGTCCTTTAACTTCTTCGTTTTCTAGGTTAAATACCGACACTGTGTTTTCGATAGCATTTTCGGTAGCAGTGCGTTGTATCGATTGTATAACAATCTTCTTGGCTTGCTCATTGGCTGTTATCTTAGCTTCTTCTACTATATCCATAACATAGTTAGATGCTTCAGCACGTGCCTCGTCTTTTATCATCTCTATCAGATTTTCTTTAGCTTCTTCGGCTGTCATCGAGGCTATTTGTTCCAATTTTTCAACACTTTGTTTACGACGTAATTCTACCTCTGCTTCACGCTTATGTAGCATTTCTATCTGATTGTTCAAGTTTTCACTTGCATTCTTAAGTTCATTGCTTTTCTTTTGCAACTCCTCTACCTTTTGCGATAAAACCTGCTCTTTTTGTTTAATCTTATTCTCGGCCGCAACTATTTTAGAATTACGTTCTTGTACTTGCTTATCGTATTCACTCTTCATTTGCAAATACTTTTCTTTTGCTTGCAGAATCTTATCTTTTTTTATCACTTCTGCTTTTTCTTCGGCATCAACCAAAATTTGTTGGCTTTTTGCCAAAAGTTTCTTTCTTAATACGGAGGTAGTAGCAAAAATACCTGCTCCACCACCTACAATCAAACCTATGACTATTCCAATTACTAACATATTACTTTAATTATTTAGTTTATAAAATGGAATAACACTTTATATCCTTCGACGATAGACTTTGTAGTAAAAGGTACACTAATATCATTCTTAAATTCTATTTTACACCCTTAATATATCTGCCACCATACATACTGAATATAGCAGATATACAGAATCAGTAACATTATGTGTACTATATTATCACCTATAATATCAAGTTTTACATCAATTGACCGTTATTTTACATCAAAGACTTAAGTTATTCTTTAGCAGTTTTTTCCAATTCGTTTGATAGCATAGAATCTATTTCTGATAGTTTGTCAATCAAATCGTTGTCTTTATATTTTACATCTTCGTGCAATTTCACATATTGAGTTATTTGACTTAACGCCACCATCGCTAATAAGTCTTGATTGTCTTTATGACCATAAACTTTAGCGAAACCCTTAGCTTGACCATCTATTAAATCTGCAGCTTTTCTCAAAAACTCTTCATCATTTGGCTCGATAGTCAGCTTGTATTTGCGCTCCAAAACACTTACCGTTACAGATAACTTGTCCTTATTCATTATTAGTCCATTTTAGTCAACAAATCAATACTTTTGTCAATATCTCTTATCAACTGATTTATTCTTAGTTTTACTTTAGTCGAATCACCATTAGTTGTATCTAGTGTATTCCTTAGTTTCAATATTTTATTTTGTTCTTCTAATATTTTTATTTGTTCTGCTTGTTCTTCAATAACTTGTCTAAATTTTTGATTTTCTTGTTTAACATCCGTCAATTCTCGTTCGGTAGCACGATATTCTTCTACCAATTTTCTGATTTTAAAATCAATTCCGGACAATATTGTATTAAAAGTAAACATATCTATATAAATCAAAAACTCTTATTAAAAACGTTGCAAAATTACTAATATTTTGTTTGTTTTCCTATTTTTGTAGTATTTTTCTTTCAACCATTTTCTAACAATCACCTAACGTTCTAATTATCACAAGTAAAATACTTTCTAAAAAAATATTCCATAACCGTTTTTTTATTTTTTGAGACCTTATATACATTTTCTTCGAACTACAAAATATATTCAAAAGTCAGTTTTACACTACAAATCCAATTTATGACCCATTCTGTCTTGTTTGGTTTTCAAATATTTCTTATTGTATTCGTTTGGTTCTATCACAATTGGAATTGTTTCCACAATTTTCAATCCATAACCTTCTAACCCATTACGTTTTACCGGATTATTAGTCATCAATCTCATTTTAGCCACCTTTTGGTCTCTCAATATTTGAGCTCCGATGCCGTAATCACGTTCATCGGCTTTAAAGCCTAGTTTCAAATTGGCATCTACAGTGTCATAACCTTGTTCTTGCAAGTGATATGCTCTCAATTTGTTTATCAGTCCTATACCTCTACCTTCCTGACTCATGTATACTACCAAACCTTTACCTTCTTTTTCTATCTCTTGCATAGCATAATGCAATTGTGTTCCGCAATCACATTTACATGAACCGAATATATCACCTGTAGCACACGAAGAATGAACTCTTACCAACACATCTTCATCTTCATTCCAATCACCTTTCTTAAGCACCATATGTGTTGCTTTATTATCGAGCTGGGTATATGCTATCAATTGGAAATTACCCCATTCGGTTGGCAAAAATACTTCTTGTTCTCTTCTTACCAATGTTTCATGTGCAACACGATAAGCAATCAAGTCTTTTATTGTTATTATCTTTATTCCAAATTGCTTTGCAACTTCTATCAATTGAGGCATTCTTGCCATGGTACCATCGTCGTTTATAATCTCGATCAAAGCACCTGCAGGATATAATCCTGCCAAACGAGCCAAATCTACTGCAGCTTCTGTATGGCCTGCACGCACCAATACTCCTCCATCTCGTGCTCTCAAAGGATTAATATGACCTGGTCGTCCCAAATCACTTGGTTTTAAATTAGGATCAGACAAAGCTTTTATCGTAGAAGCACGGTCGAACATCGAAACTCCTGTTGTACAACCATTTCCTAATAAATCGACAGTAACAGTAAAAGGAGTACCCAAAAGAGAAGTATTATCATGTACTTGCATATCCAAATCCAACTCTTTACATCTGCTTTCAGTAATGGGGGCACACAAAACACCACGACCATATTTCATCATAAAATTAACCTTCTCCGGTGTTATTTTCTCTGCAGCTATAATAAAGTCTCCTTCATTTTCTCTGTCTTCATCATCTACTACAATTACAAATTTACCATCTTTTATATCAGCAATAGCTTCTTCTATCGTATTTAATTTCAGTTCCATATTAAAGTTTGAATAAATATATTGATATTAATTAGTTTTGCAAATATACTATTTTTTAAAATATTTTCAGCGTTTTACTATTATATACTTGGTATTGTATATGTCAAACCAAGCATTAATCTAAATTTTTGACTTGGATAATTTGTCCAATAAAAATATCTTTGAAATGCTATATTATCAAATGTTGCGAAGAATGATAATGCCTTTGTATGTCGATATTCCACATTTAAATCGATACCATATTTTATTGGCATTTTTTCGTATACAAATTCATTATTCTCTATATTCAATCCATTCATTTGCCCCAATAATACTGTGTTCAACGATACTATTACTTTATCATTGTAACTATAAAAAGCGCCCAAATCTATATCGAAATTTGGTTTATACAACATCTCTTCGATAGGTGAGTTTTCTGACAAGAAAAAGCAATAATAGTTAGCTGATAAAGCGAAACCCAGATTTTCGGACAAACGATATTTGCTATTAATACCTACCTGGAACATATCGTAATCCAGATATATAGGCGAATACACATTTCCTAATTCATAATTGGTATCTATCATAAACACAGGTGCATTTTCGAATGTTTGATAAGCCACTCCCATTCCCAAATCCAAATTGTTCATCAACGCAAATTTTCCTTCCAAAAAGTATTTGTTGATATAAGTGATTGCTGTTTCAGCATGTGGGGCCACGTATGGATTTTCTATTCGCAAATTTTGCCATCCGTTTCTAACAGCATCACCTATAGCTCCTATACTAAAATGTAATGCATCATCAGCAAAACCTTGTGACAATATTACGTGAGGTGCCAATTTTGTTTTTTCGCCAATCGATACAAAAACATCCATTCCTGCATCTAAATCGAATCCATACATCTTAAATTTAAAGTAAGGGTGTATCTTTAGTAAATGTTCTTTTTCTTTTATCGAATCAAGTGTAGAAACAGCTTTAAATGCATAAGGGAACATCATAGTGTCTACTGTATTGGAATACAAATCCCACGATGCTTGCATACCCAATATTTCTTTTTCATTACCAAACCAAGCAAAACCATAATGTAAATCGGCATTCATATTAAAACGAAATTCGTTTGACGCATAATGGTCAGAAAGATTATAAACTCCCAAAGCGGCTTGATAATATAAGTCCTCTACCTTTGTCTTCGAAGTACGGAAATCCACATTGGCTCCAACATAATTATATATCTGCGAATATTCAGATTTCTCCAACTCTTCTCTATCTATATCAGGGAACAGTACACTCCATGTCGAATCAGTAAACCCGTAGTAGAGATTATAATCATTCTTGTAAAATAGATTGGCCGACAAAACTTTATTTTTCCACATATACTTCCCAAACAAATCAACATCAGTGTTAGAATAGTTATTAGAGCCATAGTCTTTCAATGTCCACCACGAGGAATTGTGATATACACGTGCCGAATAATTAAATGATTTGTTTTTTACCGAATTAAAATACAAATCAGCCATTGGCGACATATAAGTACCCATTCCTAATTTGATGTAACTTTTATATAATTTAGCCGATGGCTCGCCTACTAAGCGTGCTGGATTTATACGTTCAGGAGCATATAGCGAAAATAATCTATGTGGATAAACCTTGTAATTAAAATCTACTTTTATGGTCGATGTATCTGTTACACGATGCTCTATATTTATCTTTTCTGATTTTTGCAATACGGGTTGATAACCACTTATAACCACCACATTTTCGTTATATACCTCTTCTTCGGTTTGAGCCATAAGGGCTGTAGAAGAAAACATCACTGCTATTGCACAATATATATATCTTAAACTTCTCATTATATTCATATTTATATCATATACTATATTTACTTTTACACATTGCTTATTTTGCAGATTTTTCATCGTTTTCAGACGATGTCATATCTATTTCATTATCCTTTTCCTGCATTTCTTGCAATTGTTTTTCACGTATTTCTCGTGCTTTATTTTCTTCGTTTATTATATTATCATATTTGGTTTGAGCTTCGGCTACCAAATCTTCACCATCATAGTTTTCTATTATACTTTGTAAGGTTTGTTTGGCTTGCAATTTATTTCCGGCCTTATAGTAGATATCTGCCCAAAGTATAAACGACTTCGCTAACCAATAATCACTTACAGGTGTTACAGTGATAGTCAATATAACTTGTTCGGCACCTTTCATATCACCTCTTGCAAAGCATGCTTCTGCCTCGCGATAATAAGCCTCTCCTACATAAGCACCATTAGCAGATTGTTTCAACAATTCGAAAGCCTGACGCGAAGATGCTGTATCGCCCATATTGTAATAAGATATAGCCACTGTGTATTGAGCTTCTTCTTTTATATCGGTTGTAAGTTTATTACTTTGCAACAAGTTTACTGCACTTTGTATGGCATTGCTATAGTTTCCGAGCAAATACCATGTTCTCATTACCCCTACTCCAGCTTGCAAAACATTAGATTCTATTTCCGATGTTTCGGCAAGTTTGGTAAAATATTCATTCGATTTGGTGTAGTTCTTTATATTGAATGCTATATTTGCCACATTCAACAAAGCCACTTCTGTGTATTGCGATTTAGGTTGGTTTGCCACATACTCATAGTATGGCAATGCCTTCCACATAGAACCTGAACGCAATTGACAATCGGCTAAATAATAGTTAGCGGTAAGTGTAAACAACCCATTAGGGAAATCTTTCAAATACTTTTCAAATGCAGGTATTGCTGTCTGGCAGTCAGCTTCCATATAACGAGTTTCGGCTGCATAAAATGTAAGTGAATCTTGTTCAACTGTAGATATAGACATTTTGGTATTTTGCTTTACATAGGTAAAATACTCATCTACCCTATTTTGATTGATGTATATATTCTTTATTGTAAGCAAAGCATCACGTGCTTCAGCAGTACCCGGATAGTTTTTCAATACCTTATCAAGCGACACTAAAGCCTCGTCTTCATTGTTGAGATTAAAATTGATAATACCTATTTTCAAAAGTGCTTCTTTTGTATACGAACTTTTAGGATATTTCATCACAAACACATTGTAAAACTTCAAAGCCATTTCTTCATCATCATTGAGTAGCAATGTATTAGCAATCTCAAAATTAGATGTCATCACATATTTCGAATTAGGATATTTCGACATAAGCAGATTTAAACAATCTATCTTATCTTGATATCTACACAATGCTCCATAGCATAGTCCTTTTTGATACATTGCATAGTCGGCATTGATTGCATCGGCGGATATTACTTTATCGTAATAAACCACTGCATCTTTGAAACTTTTTTGCACAAAAAAGTTATCAGCTATACGATTGGTTGCATCATCTATAAACTTCTTGTCGTCAATATAGTTGGCATGTTTTATATAATCAAAAAACATTTGACGTGATTTGCCATATTCCTTTTCCTTAAGGTATACATATCCCATTGTATAAAGAGCATTTTTATAAGCTACCGATTCTGTTTCACCTATAGTCAAGAAATTTTGGTAATTAGCTTTAGCTTCGTCGAAGTTAGTTATTTGATAGTTAGTTTCGCCAAGCATATAATAAGCCTGAGCCATGACATTTTTGTCTGTTCCCGTTTTTGTGGCTTTTTTAAACATCGATATAGCTTTGTCGTATTTATGCTCGTTGTAAAGTTCTATACCTCTGTTCAACAATATACGTTGGTATGCATCATCTATTTTCATAGTGCGTTCCGGCAAACTTTCTATCAATGATATCGCACTTTTATAGTTACGTGTAGAGAAATACAACGATGTAAGTATCTCATTTATCTCGTTCTTACGAGGTGTTTTGGGATATAATTTCAAGTAATTTTGAAACGATTTTATCGATTCGTTATAAGGATTATTACCTATCTCACACGATAGCTTGGCGTGGTTATACAATGCTTCTTCTTTTATTTTGGGATCATAATCCATTTTCGACACTTGCAAAAACATTGCTTGTGCCTTCACCTTATTTCCCAACTTAAGATACACATCAGCCAAATGATACAAAGCATTTTGAGCTATACTATCTTCAACCATGGCATAACGTTCGAAATATGGAGCAGCCTTTTGGTATTCTTCCAACTGATAATAGCAATAACCTATCTGATAATCATTTTTTTGTGGTATTATATGGTTGGCTTGTTCGTAGTATTCCAATGCTTTGCCATAGCTACCTTGCTTGTAATATACTTCGCCTGTCATCTGCTGGATTTCGGCTTTACGACTATCGTTACTTTTTTCTATCAATGAAGGCGAAAGTTCCAAAAACTCGTCGTCTTTATCCAAATAGAAATATATCTGAGCAACATAGTAAGGCACTATACCTGCGAACTTTTTATCGTCCATAAGTTTCAAAAACTTATTCAAAGCCAACTCATATTCTCCACCATCGTATTGTATGTGAGCATAGTAATACAATGCCGAATTAGCATAACGAGATTCAGTGGTCATCACACGCGAAAAATACTCTTTGGCTTTCTTTTGATTTCCACCTTGAAACAACGAATAACCAAACTTAAATTCGTATTCCGACTGCAAACTATTGTCTATCTGTGATGGTTCTACCTTGCGATATTGTTTCAATGCCTCAGCATAATTCTTATCGGCATAATGCAAGTTGGCCAAATAAAAACAAGCCATGCTTATACGACTGCTTTGAGGAAAGTTGCGTATAAACTCATTCAACTTATACTCGGCATCATTGTTGTTTAGCAACTGAGCTGCTACTGCATCATAGTAATATGCCTCGGATATATACTTATCATTGGTGGTAGTTTCCTTATCTTGCAAAAAAAGCTTGAAAGCCTTCTGTGAAGCTGCATATTTATTCTTTTCAAATAGTTCTACCCCTCTTTCAAAAGCGTATTCTCGTTCCTTTTTAGATGTATTTTGAGCTATTAATGCCGAGAAACACATCATCATACTTGTTATAATTGTCAGATATTTAATTCGTTGCATATATATATATAGTTTACTTCTAATTTACTAAGTTAATAATAATAATATATATGTATAGCCATACCGTTGGTTATTTATCAACACGGCATTGTCAATTTTACATCTTTTTATCTTAGATAATTCCCCAAAAAGAGGATTGAAAAAGTAACGATGGTTTAAGTTTGGAATCTACAAGTACTCCCCATTTTTAACCGCTATATCGTCCCAATCCATATAAAAAGGCATAACCTCACGGAAATGACGCATTTCTCTGTAATTTAGTGTTATTATTGCCATTTTCGATTCATTAGGAGCTATACTGTCTATCACATTACCTTTGTAGTTTATCACCCTCGACTCACCCGAATGTTGTACACCATCGGCATCAGGTCCTATCCTATTCACTCCCACCACATAGGACATATTTTCGATAGCACGGGCTTCTAACAATTTCTTCCACACATCAACCCTACGTGTAGGCCAATTAGCTACCACTACACATACATCGTACCTAAACTTAGAAGGATACACAAAATCATTTCTCATCCAAGCAGGAAACCTCAAATCATAACAAATATAAGGCGCTATACGCCATCCCTTTACCGGAAATACCACATTGTAAGTTCCCTTAGTGAGTTCAGCATGTTCAGCACTGAGGCGAAACAAATGTCGCTTTTGATAAATGCCATAATTACCATCGGGATAGACCATGTAAAGCGTGTTATGCAAACTACCCTTAGAATTTTTCACAAACATACTGCCCATCACAACCATATTGTATTGCATGGCCATTTTTTGCATCCATTGATATGTCTCACCCAACTCCGGTTCGGCAAAATCAGCTATATTCTTACTCTTGAAACCTGTGGCAAACACTTCGGGTAAGATCAATAAATCCACTTCATCATCCTTATGTTCAGCCATTTCACGTTCTATATCGGAAAAATTTTGTTGCTTATTATCCCAAACTATATCCATTTGATAATAAGCTATTTTTAAATCCTCGTACATATGATTTATGGTTTAGAAAAAATTACTCAAATCAGTGGTAATGGTTATAAAATTAGGCGCTTGCGACTGATGGTAGTTATTGCGGCTATAGGCAATATAAAACTTCTTCATTCTTATACCCACTCCATACGAAAAGCCACTGAAGTTAAAACCTGTGGCAGCTTGCATTTCTTTGGCTCTACGATAATTATAGCCCAATCTGAGATTAAACGCTTTGGTAGGACAAAGCTCCACTCCTACCACTGCATGACGCATCATATTATCCAACACCCCCGCCAGCATGCTTTCTTTTGTAACTTGACCTGTAAAAGGGTCTTCAACCTCGGTGGGATTGAAACCATCGGGGTAACGTAAATCCCAACGTTGAAGTTCGGTAGCAGTAAAATATAACCTAAAGGGAGCCTTAGGTAACTTATACGACAATCCTGCAGTAAATTCGAAAGGCAAACTCTCTCTATAATCATCAAACGACACCAATTGTGCACCTATATTACGAGCCATAAAAGTAGCATTAAACAACTCATCTGCTGAACTATAATTAACACCCAAATCAAAAGCCACAGCCATAGAGGTATAACTCTCGTAGTGACTGAGCATAGGTTTAAACGAAGCACCCATTCTCCATCTTTCGCCAAGTTTTCTACACCAACCTATATACATCATATAATCAGCAGCTACAAACTTGCCCTCGTAATTTTCATCCTCATCATATCCATCAAACGACCCATAACCCACATATTGTAAACCTACTACAAACGAGCCCCATTTCTTTACTTTTCGACCATAATAAACTCCTCCATACCCACTGCCAGAAAACAAACTTACATAACTAAGTGACAACTGATTATTCATCTTATCAGAAATAAGAGTTGGATTATTGACAGCCACATTAATATCATCATCGTTTACCGAAAGATACATACTACCCAATGCCCCTACACGTGCCGAAGTAGTAAGGTTGAGAGCAGCAGCAGTGGTTTGACCCGAAGTTTGACCGCTCACATCTACTACGACAACCAACATTGCAAGTATCGATATTATCTTTCTTATATTCATATTTCGCTAACTGAGTTTGACTAAAAAACGTACTTGAAATAATATTATTGTTCATATCCAAAAAAAGGTTGATGCCATTACAACACCAACCTCCGAAAACAAGCGTAGTTTTCTCAAAACTACAACAATTATGTATTATTATAAACGTGCTATATTATACTTTATTGTGTAATTGTAAAAAAAAATACAATACCATAAACCTATATTTAAGTATATATCTTTTTAAAATAACCTATATAGGATAATGTATTATTATATAGATAGATATTTGCTATCTATATAATAGATTTTAGAACATTATCGCAAAAGTTTTTTTAGAAATTGTCTAACCATCTTTTTTTTCAAGATAAATAATAGCGATTATTAGTATTATTATACTTTACATCTCCAAAATATATTATTATATAATGGATTGTAATATATTGTCTTACGCAGTTTTTAAAATCAAATGAGGATAAGAGTTTTATTATATCGCAAAAAAATTGTATTTTTGCAATGTATTTCGCAACAGAAATAATATGAAATAATACAATAATAAATAACAGATTACAAGATGAGAAAAGTAAGATTAATTTTTAGTTTTGTAGCCTTTATAGCATTGGGATTTAGTGCTGTATTTGGTCAAAAGTCGTACGAGTACAAAACTGTACCCAACGACCCTATGCAAGTTCGTGAATATACATTGGACAACGGACTTAAAGTATTTATGAGCGTATATAAAGACGCTCCACGTATCCAAACCTACATAGCCGTAAAAGCCGGTAGCAAAAACGACCCTGCCACTACCACCGGTTTGGCTCACTACCTTGAACACATGATGTTTAAAGGTACCGAAAAACTCGGAACCAAGGATTGGGAAAAGGAACAAGTTTATATTCAACAAATAGAAGATTTATTTGAAGCCTACCGTTTGTTTGACGACGATGCTACACGTGCTGCTATTTACAAAAAGATAGATTCGCTTAGCTACGAGGCTTCTAAATTGGCTATTGCTAATGAATATGACAAGAGTATGACTGCCATTGGTAGTACGGGTACTAATGCTTTCACCAGCAACGACTATACTATGTATGTGGAAAATATTCCTAACAATCAATTGGAAAATTGGGCTATGATACAAGCCGACCGTTTTCAAAATCTTGTGCTTCGCCTATTCCACACCGAACTTGAAACCATATACGAAGAAAAAAATATGAGCCTTACCAATGATGGACGTAAAGCCAACGAAGCTATGCTAAGTGCTTTGTTCCCAAATCACCCTTACGGTACTCAAACCACCCTTGGCGAAGGCGAACACTTGAAAAACCCTTCGATGCGTAATGTTCGCAACTTTGTGGCTACTTACTATGTGCCTAACAATATGGCAATATGTATGTCGGGCGACTTCGACCCAGACGAAGCTATCAAAATAATAGACAAATACTTCGGCAATATGAAGCCAAGTCCTGTGCCTGAATTTAAATTCGAATACGAAAAACCTCTTACCCAAAACATCACTAAAGAAGTTGTAGGTCTTGACGCTGAAAACACTCGTATAGCATTCCGCATAAACGCCGGTAATGGTAGCGACATAGCTCGCAAAGCCGACCTACTTTCTTCGATATTGAACAACGGAAAATGTGGTCTTATCGACATCAACCTAAACCAACAACAAAAATGTCTTGGAGCTTACGCAGGCACCTACACTTTGAACGACTACACTGCTTTCCTTTTTGGTGGTCGTCCTAAACAAGGTCAATCATTGGAAGAACTACAACAACTATTGCTCGAACAAATAGAACTTGTCAAAAAAGGCGAATTTCCTGATTGGCTGTTAGAAGCATCTATAAATAATGCCAAACTAAGCCTTATGAAACAATACGAAAGCAACCAAAGCCGTGTGAGTATGATGAGTTATGCTTTTGTTCAAAATCAAAAATGGGAAGATGTGGTTAACGAACTTGATGCTTATAGCAAGATAACCAAAAAAGATTTGGTAGACTTTGCTAATAAATATTTTACACAACATTATGTGATAGTAAACAAACGTCAAGGTACACCTGCCGAAGTGGCTAAAGTGGCTAAACCGCCTATCACTCCTATCGAAGTGGGTCGTGATGCCGAAAGTGATTTCCTTAAACAAATAAAAGCTAACAAAGTGACTGATATAGAACCTGTTTTTGTCGATTATAAGAAAGATTTGACCAAGGTGAAATTAAACAATGGTACCGAAATGTTGTATACCCAAAATGTTGAAAACAAAACTTTCAACCTTGTATATTACTTTGATTTTGGCTATCGTGCCGACAAAACCATCGACCTTGCTGCCGACCTTTTGGATTACCTAAACACTTCCAAACATACTGCCGAAGAATTGCAACAAGAGTTCTATAAATTGGCTTGCAACTTCAGTCTTAGCGTAGGTGCCGAAAATATATCGGTAAGCATCAGTGGTTTGAGCGAAAATATGGAAAAAGCTATGGCTTTGGTAGAAGAAATATTCTCCGATGTGCAACCAAACGATGAGGTACTTAACAACTTGGTTAGTGATATATTAAAATCAAGAGTAGAAGGCAAAACAAATCAAAAGAATGTGTTCAATCACCTTGTAAGCTATGGTACCTACGGAACCAACTCGCCTGCTAAAGATATTCTTAGCGAAAGCGAACTAAAAGCTTATAAATCGCAACAACTTGTAGATGCTATCAAAAACCTTTTCGGCTACAAACATCGTGTGCTTTACTACGGACCTGAAACTATGGAAAGCATGAAAACCATAGTGGCTAAGAACCACAAAACTCCTAAGAAGCTAAACAAAACTCCTAAGAACAAAGAGTATGCTCCATTGGCAACTACAGAAAATAAAGTATACTTTGTGGACTACAACGCAAAACAATCGTACTTGCAACAAGTGACACGCGGCGGCAAATACAACCCAAATATCTACACTGCACGTGCTCTTTACAACTCTTACTTCGGCGGCGGAATGAACGCTATCGTATTCCAAGAAATGTGAGAAAAACTTAGCCTTGCCTACACAGCTTGGGCTAACTATCAATTGCCGGGCAAAAAAGACGGCTACTGCGTAAACAACTCTTACATAGCTACTCAAAACGATAAAGTTATCGATGCTTACGATGCTTTCAACGATTTATTCAACAATATGCCTGTGGCTGAACAAAACTTTGCTTTGGCAAAAGAATCGTTGATTTCTAACATCCGCACCGGTCGTGTAACAAAAATGAGCATCATCTGGAACTATTTGAGCAACGAAAAAATGGGCTACAAACAAGATATGCGCAAAGTGTTGTTCGAACAACTTCCTACTATGACAATGCAAGACGTTATAGACTTC
>JAFZFU010000079.1 GCA_017555745.1 Bacteroidales bacterium | reverse complement strand
TGTTCTTTTGAGGTACCATATCAACGTGAGCTTGCAATATAACACCCTTGCGATTTTCCATACCTTTGGTAGCAGGTTTACGCATTATTATATTACCAACTTCGTCAACTTTGTATTCTAAATTGTGCTTTTTTGCAAATTCTACAAGGTATGCAACCACTTTTTCTTCGTGTTTCGAAGGACGTGGAATTTGAGTAAGAGCATAAAAGTTTGCCCATAACTCTTTGGGATTCAAATTTAATATTTCACTCATATCTATTTATTTTTATATTTTTTCTATTTTGTTTGAAAGTGCTAAATTACACTTTTTTTCTATATTGAACAAATAAAATTTCAATTATGCACCAACGACCTGTATATTTTGTGGCAATAATTCAGCAAATGTCATCATAAATTTATATTACTTCTTCTTCAAAATCTCAACCAAAGCACAAGCTTCTTCTTCCGAATTTGTGAAGAGTGCACATACACCTCCTGTTATCTGGCAGTTTATAAAAGATGACGACAATACCGAATCGCCAAGTGTGAATACAACATAACGTCCTATATTCTCGAAAGTAATGTTTTCCCATTTCTTAGCTCCTTTTTCATCAAAATGGAATACAATCATGGGATCACCTTGATAATTCTTATCGGCAAACACATCCTTAATATCCGTTCCATCAAAAATAGGAGTAACATCCGCAAGCATGTCGTAAGTTGTCTCTTTTGTAGGCTTCAGCCAAAGTTTAAAATCGGCAGCGGAATAATCTTTCCCAAAAATATCAACAGGAGTTACATTGCACTCTATTGGTTGTTCTTGTATTTGATTTCGTATTTCGAAACAAGCAGTCATGCTTCCTATTCCGAAAACGATTAAACATATTGTCAGTATTTTATTCATGTTATTGAGATTTATGTATGGGTGTTTTGTAAATTCAAAAGTGTCTTTAAGTAGTTTTATTAGTTTGCTATAGCTTCGCATAGGTATATTGCTTTCTTATCATCTCGTTTTGTTAGCCCAATTATGTATAGGTCTCCGCCTTCTTTCAGACGAAGTTTTTTTTGCAACTCCTCGCTCGACATAGGGTAGTTGCGTGTTATTACATGGGCCTTACCATTTGGAATATCTTTAGCTATCTCTTTTGCTGATGGATGCAGTTCTTTTATAACTTTAAATATGCGTCCGGCAAACTGTTCTATTTTCTTTTCACTTGTATATAGGTGTGTGTTGCGGTGTATTTTTTTTATATCGTAAAGGATTGATGTCGTTTTGAATGCACCTCCTTTTAGCAGTGTTACGTTTGGGTCGTATATGTATTGTTCGATGTTGGCAGAGTAGGGGATGGATAGTGTTGTTTCTTCTTCGCGGTTGAATGTTATCTTATCCACACTGCCATTGGATTTAAAGTTTATACAGCGGCATTTGGGCGATGTGTCGCTTACGCTGCCCGTGCATAAAAAAAGTATCTCTTTACATTCGTTTTTTACGGCTACAATTGTTATTTCGCTTACATGTTTAAGTTGCGCGACAGCCTCAGTTATGTCGAGCATTGGCGACGATTTTATCAATAGCATATCGGCTTTGCTAAGTAATAAATCTATGTTTTCCAATATATTTGGTGTACAGTTTTCTAATGCCGATACTTTTCTGCCTTGGTTGTCGCGGCGGGCCGGATCGGCGTAAATAAGGTCGAAATGTTTGTTGGTATTTTTCAAAAAGTTTATGCTGTCGGAGCAGTGGGCGCTGATATTGCCAAGTTCGAGCGCTCGAAAATTGTGTGTGGCAATGTCGTGAAGTTCTTCATCTTGCTCAATGTAGTCAACTGTGGCGGCATATTTTGCCATAAAAACAGTGTCGATACCAAGTCCGCCTGTTATGTCGGCAATGTGTTTGCCTTCGGCGTATTCCATAGCTTTGAATAGGGCTGTGGTTTCGGACGAGCATTGTTCTCTGTTTAGTTTTGGAGGATAAACAAAATCATCACAAAGGGACAAAGTCGGCAGTTTGTCTTGTGCCATGCGGTAGCCTTCAATTTGTTGTGCCACAAACTTCATATCCCATTTGGGATACTTTTTTTGTTGCAACACCAATGATAGAGGGTCTTCGGTACGATGTGATATTATAAATTCTTTTAGTTCGTCGCTCCAATTCATTTTTCTGATGCGGTAGTTTTTGAAACTGTAAAAGTCCCTACATGGGACTTTTACAGCAATGTTATGATTAATGTATTAATAAATACCTTTATCGTGTAGTTCTTTCAGACGGTTTACAACCATCGGGCGGTCTTCTTTGTAGGTAACGCCAAACCATTGAGCAGTGGTTTTAAGCACACGCATCTTGGCATATCCTCTGTCGATGAAGGTGTTCACTGCAAAAGGTATGTAGTATTCCGATTTCAGTTCGTTGCCCGATTTTTTCAAGAAGTCTACAAATAGTTTTTCCGATTCCACAAAGTAATCCGGTGTAAAACCAAATAGGTTCATCGATACAGTTGTATCGGGTTGTAGTGGGTGTAGGCTTCCGTCGCTGTCTTTGTATTCTATACCGTTTTCGGTGTGTGCTATCGATGTGCGTTCGGTCATCGATACAAGGTAGTTATTGTTGTCGATGTTGCATACTCCGCGCGACACTGAGCCATTTTCAGACAATGTGTTTTCCAAGCGGTAACCTACCATGCAGTAGTCGCCTTTGCTATCTGCTCCAAGGGTTTGCAAATATTCGGCCATAACACGGAAAGCATCCTGACCATAAAAGTCATCGGCGTTGATTATGGCAAAAGGTTCGTTTACAACATCTTTTGCCATAAGTATGGCGTGGTTTGTACCCCATGGTTTTTCTCTTCCTTCGGGAACTTTAAATCCTTCGGGTAGTTTGTCTAATTCTTGGAATACGTATT
This sequence comes from Bacteroidales bacterium, assembly GCA_017555745.1. GTDB lineage: Bacteria > Bacteroidota > Bacteroidia > Bacteroidales > P3 > HGM05376. The sequence goes on along the minus strand of JAFZFU010000079.1, from coordinate 5,642 downwards.
CCATTTCTATTTTATTGTCGAAACGTTGTGGATTGATGGCTGCTTTAAACTCGTTTTCAAAGCTATGGCGTATTACAAATACCACTTTTCCAAATCCTGCACGAATGGCATCGCGGATAGAGTAGTCCATAATTGTTTCTCCGTTAGGACCCACACCGTCCATTTGTTTGAGTCCACCATAGCGGCTACCCATACCGGCAGCCAATACTAATAATGTTGGTTTCATATTTATATCGTATTAAATTAATATTTTCGTTTCTGTAAAAAGAAGTCTTTCAATAGTGTTTCGCATTCTTCGGCAAGTATTCCTTTTGTAACCTTGGTTTTGGGATGCAGTATTGCCGAGCTTATTGTGGAGTATCCTCTTTTTAGGTCCGATGCTCCGTATACAATGCGTCCTATCTGAGTCCATGCTGCGGCACCGGCACACATCACACATGGTTCGAGGGTTACATACAGAGTGCAGTTTTGCAGATATTTGCCACCTATTGTAGATGTGGCAGAAGTAAAAGCGAGCATTTCGGCATGTGCCGTAACGTCGTTGAGTTGTTCTGTATTATTGTAGCTGCGTGCTATTATCCTGTCGTTGCATACAATAATGGCACCAACGGGTATCTCGTCGGCGTTAAAGGCTTTGCGGGCTTCTTTAAGAGCCTCTCTCATATAGTATTCGTCCGAAGTGTCGAGCATAGTGTGTTATTTTATTTCAAATATGTTTGGGTCAAAGGGTAATAGTTCGGTTTGTGTATAGTAAATGGTTATGGCGTTGAAGTGTTGGTAGCTTTCCACCGATGGGAATATATATACACCATCGACGGGTAAGTATTCGTTTATTGCACGCCATTGCACTTCGTGGCGGCGTTTGCCTGTCTCGGGTACCACAGGCATCATCAGAAATAGTAGCCCCGTCGATTTTTCGAACATATAATAGCGGTCTAAGTGGTCGGGGTCTGCTACCATTACACGATAAACCTCTTGTCCTTCCAAGTTTATGATGTCGCATTTTTTAAATTCCAAGCTGCGTGCCTCCCATGTGTGTATGGGTTTGCGATAGTCGTAGCCCGTTATACTGTCGTGATATAACGTTAAACTAAGGGTATCCCAACGTTCTAAGCCGGGCTTGTAGTGCCAATATTTTTTACCGTTGGAACAAAAACCCACTATTTGTTTGCCTTGATGATATAATTCTATTCGCGAAAAATTGTTGCCGCAATACCAACGTTTCATATACATAGTGTCGTCGGGAAAATTGTTTTCGATTATCGACGATTCCAGATATACCGTTTTGTTGGGCAGATTATCGTAGTTTAATAACCTCAAGTAGTTAGTAACCACTGCTTGCGATAGCGAATCTTGCTGTGCCCATGCGGTAGAACCCAATATTATTGTTGCGATACAAAATGCAATTCTTTTTATTTTTATCATGGTATGCGTTAATTTTATGCTATAACGATTTTTTTTTATACTTATTTTTTGTGTGTAAAATAATATCTCACATTTTTTTTCGAAAATCTATGTTTAACCAAATTCTAAAAACAATTTTTCGAGTGATTTGTATAAATTTTAAGTTGTAAAATGTAGGCTTTAGAAGTGGTTTCGACATCTCCAAAATTTCCTCGTGATGTTGTTGTAAAAGCGTCGAGAGGAAATCGTAACGGCATCGCGAGGAAATTTGAAAAACCTCGAGAGGTAGAAATCCTTTAAACGTATGTCGGTTTTCAGGTAATTTCTGGAGAGTGATTTTACGAATGATTTGTGGAATTTTCTATCTGCAAAGTCCTAAAAAATAACCTTTCTTTGCCGGATAATCAGCGCTTTTTATAACTGATTTTAATATTGTTGTAAATCAGTTATTTAATACACTTGTATAAACTGCGAAAATGACGGTATACCGTCAATCTGACGAAACCCTATTGTCAGCGGCTTTATGATATACCGTCAATCTGATGAATGCCAGGTGCTACAAATTTGCTTGATTTTTTCCAAAAAATGAACGATGCTTCTTTTAATTATTTGAAACCTGAATTTTTTTGTGCATTTCTTTGCCTAAAAATGAATCAAAAGACAACTTCAGATATCCGAAAAGTGTTCAAAAAATGATAAATGCGACGTTTTTTTTCTTTTTTTTATGAATGAGTCAATATCTTTAGAATCAAAATATTGCTGAATTATTTGCGAATAATGTGAAAAAAAATATGCGTTTATGTGTGCAAAATAAGAAAAAAATATTATCTTTGCATATCGTTTATCGATAAAAAATGATGAAAAATGGAAAATTGTAAAAACAAAAAAATAAAGAGATTGTGGGCCTTATATGGCACTTTTTTTGTCATAGTAATGATAACTTTGGGATTGTTTTTATCAGATGTTTTGATTACTAACGATCGTGCCGATTTGGCAGAATTTAGGGCTCAGCAAGAAAGTTTAAATCTTACTGCTATGCGTAGTACCGATTTAAAAAGTGCTGCAAGCGAATATATATTTGATATTCCTATAGAAAATCCAAACGATAGCGCTGTAATGCTTTTGGCACGTGTAAATGGCTATGATATTGTAATCTCGACAGCAGATGATCAAAAATTAGAATCTCCCTATCAAACTCTTACTTTTATATTTCAGTGTATTTGGGTATCATGTTTGGTGCTTGTTTTTGTCTTTGTTTTTGTGATTCTGTACTCGTTTTATAAATCGATAAAGCAAGGCACAGTGTTCCAAAAGAAAAACATTCGTTGGATTACATTGATAGGGGTATTATTTTTGGTAATGACATTGTCTATAGATATAGCTAAATACTTTGAGCATCAATATGTATTGCAGTTTTTGCAAGGTACTTCGGTAGAGGTTGATGGAAGGTTTTACATCAATTTTGTACGTATATTGTCCGGATTGCTGATACTTTTTGTTGCCGAATTATTTAAGATAGGTTCGGATATTCAAGAAGAACAAGATTTGACTATTTAAAAAGGAGGTTGATTTGGGAAGAATAATGGTAAACGTAGACGTAATGATGGCAAAGCGAAAAATGTCGCTCTCGGAATTGGCCGAACGTATAGATATAACACCGGCAAACCTTTCGATTTTGAAAACCGGCAAAGCCAGAGCTATAAGATTTTCGACATTGGAGGCCCTTTGTCGCGAACTTAGATGCCAACCGAAAGATTTGTTGGAATACATTAACGACGAAGATTAATAAACGAATTAAACAATAAATTAAATAAATTACATAACAAATAAATTTTTAATAGTATGAAACTAAGAAGATTCTGGTTGTTGACACTTGTGCTATTAGTGGCAAGTACAACCTTCGCTCAGTTGGATGGTTCTGCAAAAGTTGAGAAAAAAACCACCGATTTAACTGCTAAAGTCCCAATGGACAGAAAAGTTCGTGTTGGTAAGTTGGAAAACGGTATGACTTATTACATCCGTGCCAACAAAAAACCTGAAAACCGTGTACAATTCCGTTTGGCCGTTAATGCCGGTTCTATTTTGGAAGATGCCGACCAACTTGGTTTGGCTCACTTTGTTGAACACATGGCCTTCAACGGTACTAAACACTACAAAGGAAATGAAATGATTAGCGAACTTCAAAAGAAAGGTATCGAATTTGGTCGCGGTATCAACGCTTGGACCTCGTTTGACGAAACTGTTTACTATGTTGATCTACCTGCCGACAGCCCCGAAATGATTGAAATGGGTTTCAAAATCCTTGATGGTTGGGCTAGCGGTCTTCTTTTTGATGGTGAAGAAATTGAAAAAGAACGTGGCGTTATTCTTGAAGAATGGCGTGGCGGACTAGGAGCCGGCGAACGTTTGCGTAAAGCTACTTGGCCTACTATGCTTAAAGGTTCGTTGTATGCAGAACGTCTTCCTATCGGTACTCAAGAAATTATCAGCACTTTCAAACACGAAACTATCAAACGTTTCTACAATGATTGGTATCGTACCGATTTGCAAGCTATCATCATTGTTGGTGATATCGATGTAGATGCTACCGAAGCTAAAATAAAAGAATACTTTGGACAATATAAAAAACATCAAAATCCTCGCGAAAGAAAAGAATTTGGAGTTCCGGGAAACACTGAACCTTTAGTCGCAATAGCTACCGATAAAGAAGCTACAAGCACTACTATCAATATGTTCTGGAAACACAAAAAAGCTCCACAAGGAACAGTAGGTGATTATCGTCAAAGCCTTGTAAGATACCTTGTAAACAATATGTTGAGCGCTCGTTTTGGCGAACTTTCGCAAAAAGCTTCTGCTCCTTTCGTATATGCCGATGCCGGTTATGGTGGATTCCTTGGCCGTTCTACCGACGCTTTCACAGCAGCTGCTATGCCTAAAGAAAACCAAATAGAAGCCACTGTAGAAGCATTGCTTGCCGAACTTAAACGTGCCGACCAACATGGTTTCGTTCAAACAGAGTTGGACCGCGCTAAAGAAGATGTGCTAAGCAGCTATCAAAAATATGCTAAAGAAGAAAGCAAAACTCAAAGTGTTAGTTTCGCTAACGAATATACAAACCACTTCCTTGAAGGTGAAGTAGTACCGGGTATCCGTCAAGAATATCGTTATGTAAAAGAATTCATCCCTACTATCACTCTTGAAGAAGTAAACGCTTTGATAGCAGGTTGGATAACCGATGAAAACTTCGTATTCTACCTTACTGCTCCTGAAAAAGAAGGTTACAAAGTGCCTACTAAAGATGAAGTTTTGGCTATAGTAGCTAAAATGAAAAATGTACAAACCGAACCATACGTTGACAACTACAAAGATGAACCTTTATTTGCTAAAGAATTGAGCAATGTAAAAGCTAATGTTACCAAGAAAAACGATAAACTTGATTATACAGAATATACATTGCCAAACGGCGTTCGTTTCGTTGTAAAACAAACCAACTTTAAGGAAGACGAAATCCTTGTAAACGCTTACAGTTTTGGTGGTACTTCGTTGTATGAAGATAACGAATATCTTACTGCTTCTTGGGCTTCTTCGATAGTTGACGGTAGTGGTATTGCCGATTTCGACAACTCTCAATTGAGCAAAAAACTTCAAGGTATGAATATTAGCATATCTCCATTTATCAGCAGTTTGGAAGAAGGTTTCAACGGAAGTTGTTCTCCTAAAGATTTCGAAACATTGCTTCAACTTACTTATTTGTATTTCGATGCTCCTCGCAAAGATAAAGAATCTTTCGACCGTTTCTTGTCGCAAATGAAAAACCAATACAAATTCATTGGCGAAAATCCACAATATGTATTTATCGACAAATTCCAAAAAGTAGCTTATCCTAACGACAAACGTAACGTTCTTATCCCAACAGAAGAACAAATGAACGCTGTAGATTACGAACGCGTTTTCAATATATACAAAGAACGTTTTGCTGATGCCAGCGATTTTACTTTCTTCTTCGTAGGAAACGTATCTGACGAAATGATACCTATGATAGCTAAATATTTAGGAAATCTTCCTGCTATCAACCGCAAAGAAACTTGGAAAGACCGCTCTACCGATTTCGCTAAAGGTATACAAAAAGAAAAAGTAATAAAAGGTATGGACAACCAAGGTATGCTTATCATGATGGGTGTTACTGAAGGTTTTGAAGCTACTACAGCAAACAAAATGGCTGTAAACATGCTTAGCGA
>JAFZFU010000004.1 GCA_017555745.1 Bacteroidales bacterium | reverse complement strand
CGTTATATTTTTAGTAATTTGTATATCAATGGTTTCGTGTGTAACTATTGCATATTGCTTGTTGGCTGAGGGTTTTGGTGTAGCACCCGAATCGTCAACCTCGCTATTATCTGCTGCCTATTTTGTGTTGTTATTTACAACTACTTTCGATTCCGGATAGCGTCTGTTTTTACTTATCGCATTTAGTGTAGCTGTCCACTTTAAACAGCATAGTTCTTTGACATATCAGAATCCAAGTTTTTTTATAGGACAACGGACTGGCGGTAGCCGGAATTGCGGAAATTGGCTTCGCTTTGCTACGCCAGACAACAAGACAACTAGTAGTGCGGCAGCCACTTGTAGTCTTGTAGCCTTGTTGTCTGCGAAGCATCAAGCTGAGCTCAAAATATTACTACATTATTACATTACAAAAGGAGTGAGGTTATATGTGTAACGAATTGTAAAGAAAATATATTTCGATAATTGTTTGTATATTTCGATATTTTTTCCGTACTTTGCACGGATATTCAATGTTTGATTGATTTTTTATTTTATTGATATACAAACTTATTAACTAACAAGTACAATATGCCTACGAATAAGAATGCGATAATACGTTATCAAGCGCTGGACAAATGTTTTCGTGATCATCGTCATAGATATTATATAGAGGATCTTATTGATGCATGCAATGGGAGTTTGTGTTATTATAATGGCGTAGGGGGGGGGAGTCGCCGTCAGATATTTGAAGATATCAAATTTATGGAAAGCGAAGCAGGGTGGAGTATTCCACTTGAACGCATAAAAGATGGCAAGAGGGTATACTATAGATATGAAGAAAAAGATTTTTCGATAAACAAACAGCCATTGACTGACGCTGAGGCACAACAGCTTCATACGCTAATCCAGAGTCTTAGTCGTTTTAGAGGTATTCCTTCAAATGAATGGATTGAAGATGTTATATCTAATTTGGAATGGCGCTTTAATTTAAAAGGAAAAAGTGAGAATGTAATTGGTTTTGAACAAAATCAAAATCTTAAAGGTCTTGAATTTCTGTCGGATATAATAGATGCTACATCCAATCATCAAACTTTGAGTATAAAATATCGCAATTACAAGAACGGAGGCAGGGATATGCATTTTGTTATTTATCCATATTATGTAAAGCAGTATAATGATAGATGGTTTCTTTTTGGACTAGATGACAAGAGACGAGAAATATCTAATTTGGCATTAGATAGAATACAATATATAGAAATTTTATCAGAAAAGCCATTTATTCCCAATGATACAATTGATTTTGAACATTATTTTGATGATGTGGTGGGTGTTACTATACCTAAAGATAATGTTGAAAAAGAAAATGTAGTGCTTCGATTTTCTGAATCTCGCTTTCCGTATGTAACATCTAAACCCATACATAAATCTCAGAAAATTTTGTCTGAAATGGAAAATACAATATCCCTTCAATTGAGAATAAATCCGGAATTAGAAACAAAAATTTTATCTTTTGGTCCGGAAGTGGAAGTTCTTTTACCAGAGTGGTTTAGAGAAAAAATTAAAAATAAAATAGAGGAAAGTTTGAAAAAATATATATCTATGCAAAAAGGCTGCACAGATGATTTGTAATTTTGCATCGTCAAAACAATAAATAGATACTATCATTAAAGTTTAACTTTTAAATCTTTTTCGAATGACACAGTTTCCAGTACTTAGCCCAAAGGCCAAAATAATTGTAGTAAATTTTTTTTCCAAGATGGAACAAAGTAATATATCCGATTATTCGAGTGAAAAACTTATGGTATCTCTTTATTGTCTTATGCCGGATGCAGACAAAAATGTTATTAGGATTCTAGATGAATACAATGTTTTGTTATCGGACTATATGTCTGAAGCGGATATTGAAATACTTAAAACAGAGTATCCGGCTGTTGTAAAATGTTGTTTTGATTATAGAAAAATCAAAAATTATTATAGAATAGAAGCTTCTAGAGATGTTGTTTCGACTAGTTGGATATTTGATGGAATTATTCAAACTGCTGTATCGTATTCTCCAATTAGTTTATGTATGGAAATTGCAAAACCTAAATCCGGAAGTTCTGTCTTTGTTCCATATTCCGGTATTGGTAATTTTGTACACTATATTCCTGATTGTGAGATTGATGGATTTGAGAAAAATGAGTTTTTATGGGCTGTTTCTCAAATTATATTGCATTCGCAAAAAGTAGTTGCAGATATCAAGATGGGTGATTTTTCGATTGCCGAAAATAAACAGTACGACTATATTTTCTGTTTTCCTAAAATTAGGCGTTTTGACAAATGTTCTCAGGATGTTGTGGAATCGATTTGTAATTTGACAACAAAACATCTTTCCGACGATGGAGAGTTGTATTGTATTCTCCCTATAGATTTTTCTTATTCTGATACATGGAAGAATGTTCGTGAACTTTTTTTGGATAATCGAGGATTGTATAGTGTAACTACTATAAATTTCTGTGAAGTATTTGAACCAGGTATATTCGGACTTGAAGTGTCCGGTCATGAAGTGTTTTATGATATATGTATTCTTGTAGTTAAAAAGAATCGAGAGGATTCTGTGGTATTGATGGATGCAACTAAATTTATTGCGGATTTAGACTGTAATGCTGATTTTTTGAGAGTTCTAGAAATTCAACGGATTATTGAGTATATGGATACAAAGGATAAAAAAAGTAAATGGACTGGTACCATAGATTTGTTGACTGATAAAATTGATTTGAGACCATGGACTTATTTCTCTTTAAGTTCGGTACCAAAACCCAAAGAAGGTGAAAAAAGTTATCATTTATCTGAACTGGTTGAAATATTACCATTAGAATATAAAGAATCTGTTTCTTCTAAATGTTCGATGTGTCCTATTATTAGCAAATCAGAACTTTCATTTTCATATTTGAATTGTGATATCAATAGGGAAACTCTTCTTTCCTCTGATTCAGTGTCAAGAAAAATTATAACTTCATCAATTGCAAGAAAGTGTTTTCTTACAATTGATGATTCTCTTCTTGTTGGTTATTATAATGGAGTGTTTAAAGTGGGAAGAATCAGTGGAGTTTCATCGGATACTCCGGTGATCTTAGGCTATGAAAGAATTTTTGCTATAAAACTTAAAACTGATAAAATTACAGAAGATTTTTTTCTTCGCTCTATAATGTCGGAAGCAACAGCTAAACAAGCTCGCTTTTTATCAATGAGAAATGGATCGAATTGTTATATATTTGAGCAGGATTTGTATGATATTGTAATAAATGTTCCGAGTTTAGATAAACAAAATGCTCTTTGGAAAGAAGATGCTAAAAAAAGTTTAGTTGTGGCAGAACGTAAACTTCATAAATCTTATGACGATTTTCGTAAAGATATACACATGAAAAAGCATGCAATTGGTCAAACATTGGCAAATTTTAAAAACTGGTGGGATTTACTTGATCAGATTAGAAATTCCGGCAATGGAATAATAGATGAGAATGCCATAATAGGTCGTATACGCAAAGTTTCTGTGAGAGAGATTTTCGGAAATTTGGAATCATCTGTTAAAAAACTCACTACACAGATTAATTCATTTGACAGAGGATATGGTATGGTTAAAGAAGAGTTTTCACTTGCTAAATTTATAGAAGAATACATTCAGAAACACAAAAGTCCTATATTTAAATATGATAATGTGAAATGTCGCGATAGTCAAGATATTCATAAGTTGGAAGTTAATGGTAAACCTGAACAGACTGACAAATACTGCATTAAATTTCCGAAACAAGCACTTACTATGATATTCGATAATATAGTAAGCAACGCATGTGCTCATGGATTTGCCGGTCGAGAAGAAGCCAATAACATTATTAAAATTGATATTGATAATCGTGGCTCTGACTATATTGTCTCTATTTCGAACAATGGTGAACCATTGGACAGAGGTATGAAATGTGAAGAAATCACCATATACGGCCATACCTCTGGAGATACCAATAAACATTGGGGAATTGGTGGGTACGAAATCAAGAGGCTAATGGAAGAATTTGGTGATAGTTTAGAAATTATTTCTGAGCCAAACGCCGAATTTACTGTGATATACAAGTTGATTTTTCATGATACTAACATAATTTAATCATTTACATTATGAAAGAAGAAACGTTATATAAAGTGCTTTTGGTAGATGACAACGACGATGAAAAATTTGTTGAAGGTTATCAGATTAAAGCTGAAGCTAAAGGTATAGAGCTTGATGTAGCTACTAAATATAAAGTGCTTTGGGTAGAAGATGATGAGAGTATTACTGAAAGTTATTGGTTTAAAGCTTACACTAAAGGTATAGAGCTTGATGTAACTACTAATTGGGAGGAAGCAGAGGAAAAGTTACGCATTAATTTTAATGAGTACACTGCTATTATCTTAGATGCTCATTGTAAAATTAAAAAAGACGACAATGTCGCATCGAAAAATTTCCTAGGTCATACATCTGTCCGTCTATCAAGAATATTTGGAGAAAAGCATAAGTTCATCCCTTGGTATGTTCTCTCCGCTGGTACAATGGATGACTTTGGCGTTGTTCTGGAATTGATAAATACCGAGGAGCGAAAGAACTTTGACTCCCTTTGGGGACCTCTCAGATATATAAAAGCTGTAGATGAAGAAGTTCTTTTTGACAACATAAAAAAAGTTTCATCAAATACAAGTATTAATACTGTTTTGTTTAGACATGCGGAAGTTTTTAAATATCTAGGAGAAGGACGAATATTTGATTATGTCAACGCACGTATATATATGCTGAAAATGCTTTCAGCTCTATACTATCCAGAAGAAAATCTCAACTTTGAATATGAGGGAAATCCTCTTAGAAAGGTATTAGAATATATATTCCGTGGAGCGAATAGGTATGGACTTTTACCAGATGATTGCTTTGATACTAATGGTAATATTGTATTACTTGATGCGAGTCGATACATGGCGGGTTTAGAAATCAATGTATATGATGGAAGAACAGTCAAACATAAGGTTAGATATGGAGAATCTGGCGAAAGCATATTCAATCCGGAAATTACTATGTTTGTCAGGAATATCTTGAACTTTTCAAATTCAGATTCACATACAAACGAAGATGATCCATACGTCATTGAAGAAAACAAGAAAGAAATCTTTTTTGGATATGTACTTCAATTATGCCATGTTATTAAATGGTTGGGAAAATATATAGAGGATAATCCAGATAAGGAAGTAAATAAGTCCAAAACTAAAATTATACTAACACCAACTAACGCAAAACAAGAATCGGAAGAAAAAACAATAGTAAAACCTGAAGATAAACCAATTGAAACAGAAACAACAACTAAAGCGAAACAAGAATCGACAGAAAAAGTAACAGTAAAACCTGAAGATAAACCAATTGAGATTCCACAAAAAGAATCAATAATAGAGACTGAGGCGAATATAATGTACCATAGATGTGAAAAATTGGCATGTGGCACATATTGCAAGTTGGATTCCAAATGGACTTCAGAAATTGGAAAAAAAGCAAAAATAAAGAGTATAGTGGAGAACGAGGGTAAAGATTCAAAAGATTTACCTTATATCGCAACAGAAATAGAAATAATAGAATAATATATGATTACAAGAGAGAATAAAAATAGTAGGGCGGTAGCCGGAATTGTGGAATCACGGATTAACGGAATTACGCATGGACAGTTGCCGTTTTAAAATTAAAGGCTTAAGGTAGGTAATTGCCTGTCTTAAGCCTTTCGTCTGCGAAGCAAAAAACATTACATTACAACATTACAAAAAGAAGATATGGTATAGAGGGTATGAAAGGATCTTTACTTTTTGCCCTCTTTATTTTTTACATTTTCTGCAAAGATGACGATGAGACGACAAGTGGGGGGTAGGAGGCTTATAGGTCTCAACTATAAGAAGTGAAAACGAAGTCATTCGTAGTCATAGAAGCGAGAAATAGTTTGTGATTTTGAGTATTATTTTAATGATATAGTAGGGATATTTGCACTCAAAATATAGGATAGATAAATTGTGTTTAGGTTTTGATAATCTCAAATTTCATATGTAATCTCAAAACTATGCGCCAAATTTGCATAATTTTGATTGAAATATATAATCTAATATTTCTAATTTGGTGCTAAAATGCGAATTTAGATAAAAAAAATATCTTTTATTTTTGATATGGAAGTTTTTGTTTTTTAGTGATTTATATAGAATGTTGGAAGAGTAAGTAAAGGAAAGTTTGAAAAAATATACATCTATGCATAAAGGCTGCATAGATGAGATGTAATTTTGCATCGTTAAAAGATGATACTATAAATTTAAATATTTTACTATGCTAAAGAGTACAACAAACATAGCAGAAGCTAAGATGATTGAAGCAAACATTTTTTCTCTTGTAGGGATATGGGATATGCATGATGAATTGAGAAAAAAACTAATATCATTATGCCGAATTCGGATATGAATGTGGTTTGTATTCTAAATAAATGCAATGTTTCTTTATCTTACGATATGTCGAAGGATAATGTTGAAGTGCTTGAGGCATACAATAGATTCTATAGCTTATCAAAAAGTGTTGAAGAAAATTGTTGGAGATAACGATATTATTTAATGTCTGTATTAATTAAAAAACTATATATGGAAAATATTGTAAAAGGATCAGTTAAGATAGCTTTAGCAATAGCGATAGTTATTGTAGCAAAAAAAATAGCCTAAGAATGGGTTTGTATAAATGTCTGTTCTTAAAATAGGAAAGTTTGGAAGACTTACAAAATTTCTTCCTTAATTTCCAGTCAGAAAAAAGAGTAATAATAGTTTAATCACTAAAAAGAAAGGAGATATAGCAATGAGAAAAATTATACCTATTTTGGTGGAATTGTTAGTAGTAGTTATGATTGGATATTTCGAAAATAAAAAGGAACAATAGTTTTTGTTTAAACAAAGCTACAAATAATTTATGGGAAAGTAGGGGAAAATTGAAATCCCATAAATTTGAAAATAAATTGAATATAAATAATTTTAAAAATAATAAGACATGAAACGTAATATTATATGCCAAGATCCTGCTCCGATGCCGGAACCTATAACTATCCTAAATGTTGCAATAAAAATAATAAAGAATTTAATTACTAACAAAAAATAAATAGACATGATTCCTACAACAGTAATAAAAGAAGGCCTGAAAATAGCTTTCAAAATTGTGCTAAAAGAAACTGCGAAAGAACTCGCAAAAAAAGGAATGGACGATCTAACGGGAAATAACAAAAAACGTTAGGAAAATAGTGAAATATCCATCATGTCAACTCCTTTGTTGAAGAAAAAAGTAACTAATAGAATTAATATTAATTGATAAAAACATTATGAACAGAAATAATAATTTGCAAGAAGTAAATATGGTAGATGTAGTAAGAGTTATAAAAGAAATGACACCTCAATTGGAAGAAACAGGACAAAAAATAGGCACTTTCTTGTCTGATATGATTGATAATGTTGTGGAAAAAATATTTGATAATACTACAAATTAGGAAAAACAACATCGTCTTGTACTTATTGAATTATGGGAAAATAGGTTATGTCCTAAATTCCATAAGTTTGAAAGTGGGAATTGTTATATAAAGAAGTTTTGTAGTTTAAAATTTATTACTAAAAATATTGTGGTAATAATATTAGGCAAAGATAAAAATAAATAAAGAGTAATGTCATTAAGGATAATAAAAATAGCTATTGGTATAGCTGCATCAGTGGCTGTAGAAATTTTTGCAGATCGAGTAATCAATAAAATAAAAAATAATAACTAAATAATAGTTTTAGATATGAAAAAAAGACTAAGTATAAGAATAAAGATAGCTCCATGGGTTGGTCTTGATTATGAAATGGGTATAAAAGGTTATAGCGAAAATGGAACCATAATATATGGTACGGCTAAAGATAATGCTAAAAAGGTTATGGTGCTTGGCGAAAGTCACTATTGTGCAAATAAAGAGGATGAAAATTACTATCTTACGAAGGGAATAATTACTGATCTTATAAATCCCGATGCTAAATTTGAACCATATAAAAATACATATACGAAGTTCGGAAAATCACTTTCCGGAGCATTTGATCTGTGGAATAATGAAGCAAAAAGAGATTTATGGCAACATGTTATATTCTACAATTATGTACAAAAGTCAATGCCTGGTAAGAGAATAGCCCCAAGCAAAGAGGATTTTCATCAATCCGAAGATGCTTTTTTTGAAGTATTGGAAACTTATAGTCCGGATATTGTTATTGTATGGGGGAAACGCTTGTACAACAGTTTACCTCAAAAAGGAAAACAACTTGATGATTTGGTGGTAATAGTTGGAGAGAAAGAGGAATATATTGAAGTTTGGAGCTATAATGTAAATGGGAAAGATGTAATAATATTGCCAATAAAACACCCTTCGAGTGCTTATGAAACAAAGTTTTATAATAAAGTTTTCAAGAAAATATTTGACAGGTTGAAGTAAGACTGAGATATTATTTGAAGGCAATATTTTAGAAGAGAGGTGTGTATATATCGAATCACAAACGTTATTGAGGGTGCATTAGGTATATTGAAAATAATGTCTCGAATATATATTATTGATATATAGTTCAAATACTTCATGAGAAGATTTTTTGCATCGAGTTCGGAGAACCGACTACGGAGCCCTTTACGTAGTCGGTTGTTTTTGTTTTCTTTAAAGTTTAATCTATTCTGCAAAAGTGAATCTAATTATAAACTAATCTTTATTTGTACTAATTAACTAAAAATATTACATTTTGAGGACAATAGTCTATGGTAGAGTATGACAACGAGTCAACTAGTAATGTGACAATCACTTGTAGTCTCGGAGACTCCTAGTCTGCGAAGCGTTAGCGTAGCTCAAAATATTACAACATTACAAAAGGAGCGAGGGTGGTCGGAACTACGGATTCACGGATTTGCGGAAATTGGCTTCGCTTTGCTACGCCAGACAACAAGACAACTAGTAGTGCGGTAGCCACTTGTAGACTTGTTGTCTTGTGGTCTCGTAGTCTGCTGAGCGATATCGAAGCATCCGCAGCAACCGTTTCAAAGTTCGTTGCTCTCAGTCTACAGCAAAAAAACTACATTACAAAAGAGTAGTTTGGGTGTTTTTTATTTTTTTGTCGTATGTATATGCCATGTATATATACCATGCAGTAATAGCCAATGTGAATATAGTTCCGGCACCGCAAAAAAGCATAATGGCCAAATCGAAATCGTTATGATATATACCTATTATTATGGCAACCAATCTTATTACAAATAACAAAGTGTATAGCAGAGCCTCGTTGCGTTGTTTATTGAAGAGGTATGGCACAAACGAAATCGACGAGCTTATCAGCATCACACCTATCCATGGTATCATGTATCGGAAATAGGTGGCTGTTCCAGACCATTCCTGCCCTAGTATCAGAGTAAGTATTGGTTCGGCAAATATGAATGCTGTTATAAATAAAGGTATAGCCACCAAATAATTGTAAGAGAAAAAGCGAACTATGTCTTTTAGTATGGGTTGTCCGTTGAGGTATTTTGTGGATATGCGTTCGTATAGCACTTTGTCGTAGGCGCTGTTGATAATGTTCATTGGGCGGAAGGTAAAAGTAAAAGCCATCGAGAATAGTCCTACAAAGGCTTGGTCGAAGTATATGGCCAGCAGTGTGAAGGGGAGGTTGATGGAGAAGCTGTTTATAAAGTCTTTGGGCATGGTGAAGAGAGGGAAGTTTTTGTGCTTCTTCATCATTTGTATAATTGTAGCTTTGTCGGTTTTGGGCAATGGTTTTTTGCGTAGTTGCAGGTAGAAAGTTGCATTACCTGCTATTCGTCCCAATACTGTTGCCAACGGCAGTCCTATCTTAAACAGCCCAACCATTCCGCTTATTATTTTAAGTCCGGTACCTATTATGCCGGTGGTTATTTCGGAGACGGCTATGCGTTTAAACTCTTTGTATTTGTTAAACAGAATGGTGTATATGCGGTATTGTCCGCTGAAGAATACAAGCAAAGGGATAAAGAGTATCATCAAATCGAGCTTGGATGTTTGGCTGAAAGCTATAATCAAACAAGTGGTTGTGGTTACCAAGGCGGTAACTATAAGGCATAGTATTCGGCATAGCTTTGCTATAGCGGCCACTTCGTTTATGTCTTTCGAAATCATTATGGCTTGGTCGTAGCGTGCTGTAGACAATATTACGAGGATATCGATATAGCTGAGTATGGTGGTGTATATGCCGAAGTCTTCGGACGAAAACAAACGTGCTATTACGGGATATGCCAAAAAGGTAACGCATTGCGCTATGGCTGTTCCGGATAGCAATGTGGTACAATTGCGTATGATTTCGTTTTTAAAGCTCAGTTTCGGCATGGCTGATATATTGCTAAAAAATAAGGCTGTATGCTATAGTTCTCCGTAATATTTTCGTAGCACCCATTCTATGCCCAGCAAGAGAACGATGATAATGAATGCGAGTGGCATATTCAGTATTTCGCTGTATTGCTCTTCGGTATACATTATGGTTTTAATATCGTTGCGTTGTTTTAGCAATTGTGGTAGTTGGTTTATTTGTTGCGGATATATGAGTTGTCCGTTTGTTTTGGCTGACAAGGTGTTTAGCAGAGTGTGGTCGGCCACAAGGTTTATGTCTTCCAGCATAGTGGCTTCCACCACAAAGGTACCTGTTGCTTCGAGGTTTTTGTTGTTGTATTTTGTGGAGGCCCTGTAGGTATACTTGCCGGCGGGCATACTGCCTATGTTTAAGTGATAACTATTGTTGGTTTGATTGAATAGGTATTCTCTTTGTTCGCCGTTGGGCGAGGCAAGGGTAAGTTTAACTTCGGGGATATTGATAGGCTCGAAGTTGTCGTTATATAGTTCACCCTCGAATATTACAGGCTCGGTATCATGGTATGTGTTTTGTGTGCTTATACGCAGTTTGTCTTTGTTTACACGTAGCGACAGATACATAACCGCTTTGTCGATAAGGGTGTTGAAGTTGCTGTGTGAGTTGTTGTGTTGGTAGTCGGCCAATGCCCATTTCCATATTCCTTCACCCAATATAAAGCCGTATCTTACCTGTTGCATCTGCACAAAACATATCATCGGGTTGCCACTTGCCACTGTGCCCACCTTAGAGGTGAACAGGCTTTGTGCGTTGGTGGCTGTTTTGTATTCGCCAAAAGGAGTGCTTAGAGGTGGAAAGAGCTCTATTTGATTGCGGGTCTCTTCGGGGAAGGTGAACAGGGTAAACTCGTTGTTAAACAGCGGTTGCGACTCGTCGGTTTTGTCTATTTTGGAGAATATTTGCAAGCCGGCTTTAAGGTTGTTTAGTTGTGCAAGGTTGGTTTGGCTGCCCACAACGAACAGTGTAGGCACTTTAGCTTCCATTATCTTGGCCACTATATTGTTGCTTTGCAGATTTTCGGAAGGCAGTTGGTGCAGTATTATAAGGTTGTATTGTGTAGGTGCTTCGTTGAAGGCGTTGGCAAGGAACGAGTGCACCTCGTAGTTTTCGTTGTCGTCGATACAGCGTTTGATGGCTGCTACATCGGGGTGTGGCGAGTTGGCCACTATGGCTATTTTTTGTTTGTTGTCGATAACATCGACGGCTATGGTGCGCAAATTGTTGGTGGCAGATATTTCGTTGTCGGCCGTTTGCAGCTGTATGGTGTAGTATTGCAAGCCTTTTTGGTCAGCTTCGAGTACGAATTGTTGAGTGGCCGAGTAGTCAGATCCGGTGTATTCTATGTTGCGACTCTCTATCGTTTTGCCGTCTTTTGTTATGGTAAGTTTTTTTGTTTTGCCTTCGAGCTGACGTGCTTTTATGCTTACCTCTACGGGGAATTTATTTCCCAAGTATGCTATTTTGTTATACTTAAGGTGGTTTATTGCCGCGTCGACTCTTACGGCAGTGTCGCCCATGGCCACTGTGTATATCGGCGGCATTGTTTCAGACACTATGTTTGAGGGTTGCAGACCGCTGTTGTATATGCCGTCGCCGGCAAGCACTATGGCACCTATGTTGCGGTTTTCGTATTGTTTTTTTATGGAGGATATAAATTCTGCCATATCTGTTTTGTTGTCGGCAAAGTCTATGGCGTTGCCGTTGCGTGTGGCTTGGCCAAAGAGGTAGGAGTGTACGTCGTAGTCTTTTTTTAGTTCGTCGATGGTTTGTTGCAGTTGGGCAAGGTAGTCGTTGCGGTAGTAGGCCGAGTCTTTGCCGAGCATTATCGACGAGGAGTTGTCGTGTCCTATTATTATTATGGGTTTTTCTTTTTCGGTGAGCTTTTGTTTTACAAGTGGCGACAGCAGAAGCAAGGCCACCAACGATGAGGAGAAGAAACGAAATATACCCAATGCAATACGTTGTTTGTTCGATAGTACGCTTTTCTTATTTTTTAAGTATAGCAACAGGGTGTATACCAAGCCTATAAGTATACATAATAAAAAGAAGTACCATTCGTGATTGATGTATATATCGTAATTCATAGTTGTGTTGTTTTTTAGGTTGCAGTCATTAAATTAAAGACAACAAGACTACAAGTCTTCGAGGTATTTGTTTTCTCGTTGTCTTGTAGTCTTATATTATCTTTATCGTATGTCAATATATTTATGTGTTTGTTGCGATATTTTCCACTTGGGATTTTGTTTTATATACTCCACAATAAGCGGTGTCAGTTTTTTCCGTTCCGACCATTCGGGTTGCAGATACAAACGGCAGTTGGGGTTTACATCGGCAATTTTTGCGGCATGATATTCGGCGCGTTCGAAGTCGTTTTCGTGGCATACTATCATCTTAAGTTCGCCTGCCACTCTGTAAAATTCGGGCAGAGTGGGTAGATTTTCTTTTGGCGACAGGCATATCCAGTCCCATGTTCCACTCAGTGGCGATGTGCCCGATGTTTCCAAAAAGGTGCGTATGCCGTTTTGTTTTAATAGTGTACACAGCTTGTCCATATTGTATAGCATAGGCTCGCCGCCTGTAAGTATCACCGCCTTCGATGGCACTTGTTTGGCACGTTCCACTATGTCGTATACGTTGGTGGGGTTGTGTATGGCTGCATCCCATGCTTCCTTTACGTCGCAGAAGTAGCACCCCACATCGCAACCGCCAACGCGGATAAAGTAGGCCGCCTCACCGGTATTATAGCCTTCGCCTTGCAAACTATAAAACTCTTCCATCACCGGAAGCATATTCTCTTCCATTGTCATGCCTGTGTGTATGGTATACGGAACATTATAACTGTTACTATTTATTGTTTTCGTGATATGCTTTAAGAGTATTCGATAGTAGCGATACTATAGTCATAGGACCTACGCCACCGGGAACCGGAGTAATGTGGCTACATTTAGGAGCTACGTTGTCGAAGTCTACGTCGCCTACTATGCGGTAACCTTTTTCGCTGTTTTTGTCTTCGATGCGGTGTATACCCACGTCGATAACGGTGGCACCTTCTTTAACCATGTCGGCTTTCAAGAAGAATGGTTTGCCTATTGCCACTATAATGATGTCGGCTTGACGGGTTATCTCTGCCAAGTTTTCGGTTTTGCTGTGGCATAGTGTTACTGTGCAGTTGGCGTTCGAAGCGTTGCGCGAAAGCATATTGGCGATAGGTGTACCTACGATATTGCTACGTCCCAATACCACGCAGTGTTTTCCTGCTGTTTCAACATTAGAACGTTCGAGCAACATTTGTATGCCGAAAGGAGTGGCGGGTAGGAAAGTAGAAAATCCCAATATCATCTTACCAACGTTTACGGGGTTGAAACCATCAACGTCTTTGCTTGGGCTTACTGCTTCTATTATCTTGCTTTCGCTTATATGTTTTGGTAATGGTAATTGTATTATAAAGCCATCTATTTCGGGGTCGTTGTTTAGGAAGTTAACGGCGTCAAGAAGTTCTTGTTCGCTTATGTTTTCGGGATAGCGATAAACCGATGATGTAAAGCCTACTTCTTTGCTTGCTTTTTCTTTCGATGCTACGTATGTTTTGCTGGCACCGTCTTCGCCTACCAATATGGCTGCTAAGTGTGGGCTGCGTTTGCCTTCGCCTTCAAGGAGTTTTATTTCGGCTGCAATTTCGCTTTTTATTTCGGCTGCAATCTTTTTGCCGTCTATTAGTTTGCTATTATCTATATTGTTCGACATACTGATAATGTATTTAAGTATTATGTATTCGTGTTATTTTTATCTGTTCAAAAAAGATGTTTTGGGCTTATCTTTTGCGTCGGCGCATCATATTGCCCAAGCCTCTTCCGTTCGATGAGCTCACCATTTTCATCACTTTGCGAGTTTCTTCGAATTGTTTCAAAAGTCGGTTTACTTCTTGAATGCTGTTACCGCTACCACTGGCGATACGCATTCTGCGACTTCCGTTTATAACCGATGGGTTGCGACGTTCGTAAGGAGTCATGGAGCCTATTATGGCTTCGATGTTTTTAAATGCGTCGTCGCCTATTTCCACATCTTTGGTTAGTTTGCTCATTCCGGGTATCATGTTCAAAAGGTCTTTTACATTACCCATCTTCTTTATCTGGTTTATTTGAGCAAGGAAATCTTCGAAGTTATATTCGTTTTTGGCTATTTTCTTTTGTAGTTTGCGGGCTTCTTCTTCGTCGTATTGTTCTTGGGCACGTTCTACAAGCGATACTATATCACCCATTCCCAATATACGATTTGCCATACGTTCGGGGTGGAACACATCGAGGGCATCCATCTTTTCGCCTATACCCACAAACTTGATAGGTTTGTCGACCACATAACGTATTGTAAGAGCCGCACCACCACGGGTATCACCATCCAATTTGGTAAGCACCACGCCGTCGTAGTCTAAACGGTCGTTGAACGCCTTGGCAGTGTTCACCGCATCTTGACCGGTCATGGAATCTACAACAAACAAGGTTTCTTGTGGGTTTAGATTGCGTTTTAAAGTTGCAATCTCGTCCATCATTTCTTCGTCAACGGCCAAGCGTCCTGCCGTATCCACAATAAGTACTTGTATGTTTTTGTCTTTGGCTTCTTTAAGAGCATGTTCGGCTATAAGCACAGGGTTTTTGTTTTCGATGTCGGCATATACCGGCACACCTATTTGTTCGCCCAATACTTGTAGTTGGTTGATAGCTGCAGGACGATATACGTCGCCGGCTACAAGCATAACACTTTTATTCTTTTTATTTTTTAGGTAGTTGGCAAGCTTGGCCGAGAAGGTTGTTTTACCCGAACCTTGCAAACCGGCTATAAGCACTATTGCGGGCGACCCTTTGATGTTGATGTCTACGGCTTCGCTTCCCATAAGTTTGGTAAGTTCGTCCTTCACGATCTTCACCATCATCTGTCCCGGTTCTACCGATTGAAGCACATTCATGCCCAAAGCTTGCGATTTTACCTTGTCGGTAAATTCTTTTGCGATAGGATAACTAACGTCGGCATCGAGCAATGCACGACGTATCTCTTTCATCGTTTCGGCTACGTTAATATCTGTTATTGAGCCTTTTCCTTTTAGTACTTTAAACGCTTTTTCTAATTTATTGCTTAAATTCTCGAACATAATGGACCGTTTATTTTTTTTGCAAAGGTACGAATTTATTGCGAAATACAAGCTATATTTCCCGATTATTTTTTGAACAACTATTTACGACCCAAAATAATTACCGTTTCTATGCCCCAAAAACGCCCTCGCGATGCGGCAAAGTAGCCCTCGCGATGTAGCAATATTTTTGTGGCGACGGCACTTTCGGGGATATGTTTTTTAGAAGTTGCCCTTAAAAAATGTTTTATGTCGCAAAGGTCGTTTACAGTGCTGTTTGGAAAACTGATAATGTGTATTTTCATGGTGTGGCCTGAGGGATATAATTTTTTTGTGTTTTGGTTTTTGACTGTCTGTTTTTGAGGGGTTAACCGTCGGTGGTAGAAAAAAACATTGGTGGCAATTATTGATAATTGAAAAAACTAATGTATATTTGCGTTTGTTTTTATAGGTGACGAAATAAATATACGAAAATGAAAATAAACATAGTACAGATAAATACCAAGACGGGTAATGTGCAGGAAAACCTGCAAAAAGTGTTCGACGAACTCGAAAAACCTCAAGCCAAGGAGGCATTGTTGAGTGTTTTTCCTGCCAATACTTTGTGTGGCTCTCCACTTTTAAGTTCGGTGGTGTATACCGATTTGCAAAAGCAGGCACAATTGGCTTTGCAGGAGTGTGTGCAACGTTCCGAACACAGAGCCTTTATCGTTGGTTTGCCATTGCATGTGCAAGATCGCGGATTGTGTAACGCATTGGTGTTTGTGCAAAACAAGGCTATAAGGGCTATAGTTACCAAAAAGTATCTCGACCTCGATGAGCAAAAATACTATGTGCGTGGCGAGGGTGTGCAAATGTTACAATATCAAAACCAAAAAATAGCCATAGGTTTTTACGAAGATTTGAAAGAGTTGACTAAGGGTCAGAATATGGAACAACCCGATATGGTTATCTGTTGCGGTTGCAATGTGTACAATTACAATAAGCCTTACCGTACACGCTATCGTATGCATAAGATAGTGGAACACCTCAACACCTCGTTGGTATACGTAAATAGGATAGGAGGCGAGGGTAGTTATCTTTATGCCGGAGGCTCCATGGCCTTGAATGCGGCTGGTAGTGTGCTTTGTCAGTTGCCTTATTTCGAAGAAGAATCGAAGACCGTGGACCTACAATTACTCGAAAGTTACGACGACGAAAAACCTTCGATAGTGGAACTTGTATATAAAGCCTTAGTAATGGGTATACGCGAGTATTTCCACAAAAACGGCTTAAAGAAAGCTCTTATAGGTCTTTCGGGCGGTATCGATTCGGCTATAGTGGCAGTGTTGGCCGCCGATGCCCTTGGTGGCGAAAACGTAAGAGGGGTAATGTTGCCTTCGCAATATAGTAGCGACCATTCAATAAACGATGCAGTGGCGTTGGCCAAAAACCTTGGTATGCCTTACGATATAGTGCCCATACAAGATATGTTCGACCAGATGAAGAAGACCCTATCGCCTATATTTGCCGGTATGCCCGAAGATGTTACCGAAGAAAATATGCAGGCACGCATACGCGGCTCGTTATTGATGGCTATCAGCAACAAAACGGGTGCCATACTATTGAACACCTCCAACAAGAGCGAGGCTGCAGTGGGCTACGGCACATTGTATGGCGACAGCTGTGGCGCTCTATCGGTGATAGGCGATATATATAAAACCGAAGTGTACGAACTTGCCGAGTATATCAACCGCGACGAAGAACGTATACCACGCAATACCATAGAAAAAGCACCGTCGGCAGAGTTGTGCCCCGACCAAAAGGACTCCGACTCGTTGCCCGACTATAACAAACTCGACGAGATACTATCGATGCTTATAGAAGAAGAGATGTGCTACGACGAGATATGCGAAGAGATCGACGACCACGAATTGGTGGCACGTGTGCTTAAGATGGTGCGAAACAACGAGCATAAACGTCTGCAAACAGCACCGGTGCTAAAAATATCGCCCACTACATTCCGTTTGGATAGAAAAATGCCGATAGCATAACGACGGTATTTTTTATTATAACCCGGAAAGGCTGCATAGTCGCCCAAAAACAGGGCTGATGGTGCAGCCTTGCTTTTTTATAAGCCGTTTATACTAAAACAATAAGTTTTTAGTTATATATACTCAAACTAATAGAATAAACAATATTGAAACGTATAGCAACTAAATATAAGATACTATTGTTGATGGTGTTTGCTGTGGGTGTGTTGGGTGGTTGCTCTACACAAAAAGCCAAGTTTGCCAACAAACTATACCACAATACCACAACCCACTATAATGTGTGGTGGAACGGCAACGAGAGTTTGAAGGAAGCCAAGAAAACGTTGGATACCAAAACTGTCGACGACTACACATCGGTGTTGCCCGTTTATCGTTTGGGTACCAAAGAAGATGCCATAAGCGTATATCCTCAACTCGACCGCACTTTGGAAAAAGGTGCCATGGGGGTGCAACGACATAGTATCTATGTAGGTGGCAAAGAGCATGTGGAGTATGTAAAGAAGTCCTACCTTATGATGGCCTATGCTCATTTTTACAAGAAAGACTACCAAGCTGCCATAGTAACATGCAGATATGTGATGTCGCAATATCCCGGTACCGATATAGCCGACGAAGCCAGGATATTGTATGCACGCACTCTTACTCACGACAAGCAATATACCGAAGCCGAAATGATACTCAATCAAATGGATGCCGCCCTCAACTCGGGTAAGGTGTCGGGCAAGATGGCCAAACTGCTATATCCTGCCATGGTGGAATGTATGTTGCCTCAAGAACGCTACAAAAAAGCTGTAGACTATCTCCGTTTAAGTGTCGAAAATACTTCGAACCGCAAATTCAAAGCCCGTATGTATTTCATAATGGCACAGATATACCACAAGTTGGACAAGAAGGCTACGGCTACCAAATATTACAACAAATCGTTGGATATGCATCCCAATTACGAGATGGAGTTCAACGCTCGTTTGAATATAGCCTCGTGTTACGATATTGGTAAAGGCGACTATAAGTCCATAGAGGCATATTTGGATAAAATGCTTACCGACAAAAAGAACGAAGAGTATATAGACCAGATATATTATGCCAAAGGCGAGATGTATTTGGGTGCCAAGAATGCGCAAAAGGCTTGCGACAACTTTGTGAAGTCGATAGAGAATGCCACCGACAACAGGTCGCAAAAGATAAAGTCGTCATTAAAGTTGGCTGATGTGTATTACGATGTATACCAAAACTACGATGCGGCCCAACGCTACTACGATACAGCCGTGGTTATCATGCCGGCCAATTATCCCGGTGCCGGTGTTATAAAAGAACGTCATCGTTTGCTTACTTCGCTTGTCGAAAACACAAGGGTTATAGAGCGTAACGACAGCTTGTTTATGCTTGCCGATATGAGCGAAGCCGATAGAGAGGCTTATATAAAGAATCTTATAGAAAAGCAAAAAGAGGCTGACAAAAAGAAGAGAGAAGAAGAACTCGAAGCCGCCATTCGCAAAGAGGCTAAGGCCACAATGAAAAACACCCTCAAAGGCGATTGGTATTTCTACAACGAGTCTACGGTGCAAAAAGGTAAAGAAAGCTTTATGCGTGTGTGGGGTACCCGAATGTTGGAAGACTATTGGTTTTTGAGTCAAAAGCAGTCTATGTCGATGGGTATAAGCACTGCCGAACTCTTTGCCAACAGCGATGAGACCGAAGTAAAGGACAGTACCTCTGCCACCGTTGCCGAAGCAATGCCCTCAGGCGGCAATGCCAACGACAAATACAGCATGGAATATTACTTAAAGGATATGCCCACAACGCAGAGTCAGCGCGACACCATGCACAACGATATAGCCCGCTGTTTGTTAAACGCAGGGTTTATATACGAGGTGGGTATCGAAAACAAAGAAAAAGCATTGGAATGTTTTTTACGTTTAGTAGACGACTATCAGGGTACCGAATATGTACTGCCAGCTTTTTATCAGCTATACAAGATATACGATGTGCAGGGCAATACTCCGAGTGCCAACTATTACCGCAATATGATACTTAGAGGTTTCCCCGATAGCGACTACGCCAACCTTATACGCGACGAAGACTACTATCAGGAAATTGCTAAGCGAAACAAACTGGCCGAACAGGAATACGAAGACATATATCGCCTATACGAAGAAAAACGCTATAGCCAGGTAATAGCAAAAGCCTCGTCGGCAGTGCAGATATATACCAAAGAGGAAAGTTTGTTGCCAAAATATAAGTATTGGCATGCGTTGGCATTGGTGAAGACAAACAAAACGTTTGACGCCATCACCAAATTAGAAGAGATAGAACGCCGTCACCCTAAAAGTGAGATAGTGCCTCTCGTTCACGAGCAGATAGAGATATTGCGTAATGGCTTTAAACGTACTTTCGAAGATGAAACCATCGAAGAGAAAAAGCCAAACCGCCGAGTGAATGCCGATACCACCACAGGATATGTAAAGAAGATGAACGACGACGAGTTGCCTCCCGAAAGTCAGTTGTACAGATACCGCGAGGGATTGCAACACTATGTTATGTTTATAGTGGACGACAACAACATACGTGCCACCGAAATGCAATATGCCATTGCCGACTTTAATATGTCGTACTATTCGGCAAAGATGTTGAAGGCAAATGTGATGATGTTTACCAACGACCAACAACTTATTACCGTACACAAATTCGACAATGCCGCCGATGCATTAGATTATTGGAATTATCTGATCAATAAATCGGATGCGTTGAAGAAGTTTAATAAAAGATACTATTCGTCGTTTGTAATATCGGTGCAAAACTATCAAACGTTCTACAACAAAAAGAATGTAGAAGCATATCGCAAATTCTTCCAAAAATACTATATCAAAAACGAATAATCTACGATATATGCGTTTGATATGGCTTTGAGAGATAGCCTATTGTAATAATAAGTGGCATAATTGCAAAAAAAGATGTAATTTTGTACGCTCAAAAAAAAGGAATAACAAACAAAATATATATGCTATGGCAAAGACAGTAGAATTAGACAATAAAATGATAAATACCATAACCGAGGGCACGGTGGTAAAAGGCAATATCACCAGTCCCGGCGATTTTCGTATCGATGGTATGTTGGAAGGCAATATCACTATCAATGGTAAATTAGTAATAGACCGCAACGGAAAAGTTATAGGCGATATTACATGCCAAAATGCCACAGTTATAGGCTCTATCGAAGGAAATATACGTGTCAAAGAATTGTTGGCGCTTAGTGCTACTGCATCCATCAAAGGCGATATAGTGGTTAATAAGTTGTCTATCGAGCCGGGTGCTATTTTCACCGGGTCGTGTAAAATGTTTGATGAGGTAAAGGATAACTAATTATCTTTATTTTGTGTGCTGCCTGCCGCAATAGGGTAGGAGATATACTATGTCGGACAACAAACAAAAAAATAAACCACGCTTGAACGACTATGTCGTTTACTCTACTTTGGGTATCGAGATGGCTGTGGTTGTGTTTTTGGGAGTGTGGGGCGGAATAGAGTTGGACAAAATCGTAGTCTTGCCTATCCCGTTATTCAAGATTGTGTTTCCTATGTTGGGAATATTTGCCGCACTATATTTCCTGTTACGTACAATAAAAAACAAAAAATAATGGAGAAGTTGTTTGAAAAATGGTCGGGCCAACGCTCTGTCGATATGGTTCGTATGTCGGCTCATGGTTCCAATAGAGTGTATTACCGCATAAAGGGATCCACCAAACAGTGTTTGGCAGCCGTCAACGGCGATGTAAGAGAAAACGAAGCCTTTTTTTACTATTCGGATTATTTCAAAAACAAAGGCATCAGTGTGCCCGAGGTATATGCCGTAAGCGACGACAAAACCATGTATTTGTTGGAAGACTTGGGCGACACCACCCTCTACGACTATTTGCAACAAAAGAAAGCCGATAACGCATCGTTCGACGATGATACCATAGCAATATACAAAAGAGTGATAGACTGTCTTTTGAAGATACAGTTCAGCGGCTGCGATATCGACTATTCTTATTCTTATCCGCGCGAGGCTTTCGACAGCCAATCCATAAGATGGGATTTAAACTATTTCAAATATAATTTTCTCAAGTTGGCATACATACCCTTCGATGAGCAGTTGTTGGAAAACGATTTTGATACATTAGTGTCTTATTTGTCAAGGATTGATAGTGCTACTTTTTTGTATCGCGATTTTCAGTCGCGGAATATAATGCTTTCGGCCGACAACGATTTGTATTTTATCGATTATCAAGGAGGCCGCAGAGGACCGCTACATTACGATTTGGCTTCGCTGCTTTACGATGCCAAAGCCGAAATGCCCATCGAGGTGAGGGAACAACTGCTAAGCTATTATATCGACAATCTTTCGCAACTGCTGCCGGTAGATGCCAAGCAGTTCGAGCAGGAGTTTTACCTCTTTGTGCTTTTGCGCATAATGCAGGCTATGGGTGCCTATGGCTACAGAGGCTTATACGAAGGCAAAGAGCATTTTGTAAAAAGTATAGCCCATGCCCGTAGTAATATGCAATGGATACTTAAAAACAAAACCTTGCCGGTGGCTGTGCCACATCTCGACACCGTATGGCGTGCCATAGTCGATTCGGAGGTTTTGGACCAAAAGGTTGCCACTTTCGAGCAGAGCCATATGCTTACCGTATCGGTCAACAGTTTCTCGTTTAAGCGTGGCTATCCTATCGATGTCTCCGGCAATGGCGGCGGTTTTGTGTTCGACTGTCGTGCGCTGCCCAATCCGGGTCGCTATCCGCAATACAAACACGTTACCGGCAAAGACCGCGAGGTGATAGACTTCTTTAAGAACTATAGCGAGATGGACGAATTTTTGAATTTGGTGTTCGATATTGTGTCGCGTTCGGTAAAACGCTATCAAGAGCGTGGCTTTACAAGTCTGCAGGTCAACTTCGGCTGCACAGGCGGACAACACCGCTCGGTTTATTGTGCCGAAAACATGGGTCGCTATCTTAGAGACAACTATAATTGCAATGTGGTGGTACGCCATTTGGAACAAGAAAAGTAGTTGCCGATACACTAAAACATTATATTTTTTGTTATAGAATTAAATACATTATTAAATCATAAAAATACAAAGAAAAGATGAAAAAACTATCAGGAAGAATGACTGCCCTTATAGTGGTGGTAGCCATCGTTTTTATCGGAATTATCTGGGGCGTACGCACCAACAACCGAATGATTACCGCCGAAGAGGGCGTAAGTGCTGCATGGGCACAAGTGGAAAATGTATACCAACGTCGTATGGATCTTATCCCTAATTTGGTAAGTACTGTAAAAGGTGCCGCCGATTTCGAAAAAGGCACATTGGAAGCCGTTATCGATGCACGTGCCAAAGCCACATCGGTACAGGTGGATGCCAACACCCTTTCGGAAGCCAATATTGCGGCATTCCAAAAAGCACAAGACGGATTGTCGTCGGCATTGAGTCGTTTGATGGTAACTGTAGAACGTTATCCCGAACTTAAAGCCACAGATAATTTCCGCGATTTGCAGGTACAACTCGAAGGAACCGAAAACCGTATCACCACAGAACGTAACAAGTTCAACGAGGTGGTTAAATCTTACAACACTATGATCCGCAAATTTCCCAACAGCATGATAGCCAATATGGGCGGTTTCGAAAAGAAAGGCTACTTCACAGCCAAAGAAGGTGCCGAAAATGCTCCGGAAGTAAATTTTGAGTTTTAATCGAAAATCTATCCAAAAGCTGTTCTT
This sequence comes from Bacteroidales bacterium, assembly GCA_017555745.1. Taxonomy (GTDB): domain Bacteria; phylum Bacteroidota; class Bacteroidia; order Bacteroidales; family P3; genus HGM05376. Next base: position 3,819 of record JAFZFU010000004.1, on the reverse strand, counting down.
GCCTTGCGGTAGGAGCAGCTTTTATATTTTTTGAACTGTAGTATATGAAAGCCTTTTTTACCAACGAAGAGAAACAAAAGATAGTAGACGCTATCCGTCAAGCCGAAAAGAACACCTCGGGCGAGATACGTGTGCATATCGATAAAACCTGCAACGAAGATGTCCTCGATCGTGCCGCGTGGTGGTTTAAACAGTTGAAGATGGAGAAAACCAAACAACGCAACGGGGTGCTTATATACATAGCCACCGAGTCGAAAAAGTTTGCAATAATAGGCGATGCCGGCATCAATGCCGCTGTGCCTGCCGACTTTTGGGAGTCTACAAAAAACGTTATGCTCGACTATTTCAAACAAAGCCGTTTTGCCGACGGTATCGTGTATGCCGTATTGGAAGCCGGTATGCGGTTAAAAGATGCTTTCCCATACCAAGCCGACGATGTTAACGAACTCGACGACGATATTAGTTTTGGTACAAAATAAAAAAACGAGTGTGAATGATGAAAAAGATAGCGTTATTCTTATTCTCGGCAGTATTGTATGTGGGGCTCTTTGCTCAATTGCCTGCCAAAACCAACACCCTTGTCAACGACTATGCCGGCCTGTTTACCGGGCAACAACGTGCAAACTTAGAACACCGATTGGTGGCGTTTGCCGATACCACTTCTAATCAGATATTGGTAATAACCACTCCTTCGTTGGAAGGCTACGATATAAGCGAATATGCCATCCGCATAGGCGAAGAATGGGGCGTCGGACAAGCCGAATACGACAACGGTTTGGTTATAGTTATAAAACCCAAAAACGACACTCCCGGTCGTGTGTTTATAGCCACAGGCTACGGACTGGAAGGGGCATTGCCCGATGCGGTGTGCAGAGAGATTGTGGACATAGATATGATACCGCATTTTATAAACAACGACTACTACGGCGGTGTGATGGCCGCTTTGGATGTTATAATGCCGGTGGCTGTCGGCGAATATAGCTACCAAGAGGTACGTGGCGACGAAGGCGGTTTTCTTGCTTTGGCCATAGTGGTGATTGTTATAGTAGTGTTTGTGATATTGGCATTTAGCGGCAACGGCTCGGGCAACAGTAATATCGGTGGACGTGGCGGCGGAGGTATCGACCCGCTTACCGCTATATGGATAGGCAGCATGATGAGCCGAAACCATGGCGGTAGCTTTGGAAACTTCTCGGGTGGAAGTGGTGGCTTCGGAGGCTTTGGCGGTTTTGGTGGCGGTAGCTTCGGAGGCGGAGGCGCCGGTGGCAGTTGGTAGTTCTTTTGGGGACAACAGACAACGGATAACAGACAACGGATAACAGATAACAGATAACAGACAACGGACAACTTAAGGATTACTTTGTAACAAACAGAATTTAAAATACAAAAATATTTGGGGACTGATAGTCTCGTAATTAAACAAATGAAAATAAAAAATATAGAACTGATATGAAACGTATATTACTATCTCTTTTTTGCGCGACTTTGTTTATGTCGTGCAAACCCGATGATTTGACCGACAACAATCCACCGGTGCCTCCGGTAAACGACGACCAAGAGGTGGACGAATCGTTCTTTTACGAACAATGCCTATACTCGCCGGGCGACTATGGCTCCAAAAATTGGCGTATACCCGCTCTTTTGGCTTTGCCCGATGGCAGCCTGTTGGCTGTAAACGACAAACGTAAATACAACGAAACCGACTTGCCCGAGGATATAGACATAGTGGCACGCATAAGCCACGATAAAGGTCGCACTTGGAGCGAGCCCATCACCATTATCGAAGGTACGGGCTACAAACAAGGCTATGGCGATGCCGCCCTTGTGCTTACCGCTTCGGGCGATGTGGTATGTGCCTTTGTGGGTGGCAACGGACTGTGGGCTTCCACTCAGGACGACCCTCAATACTCGTATATCTGTCGCAGCAGCGATGGCGGACGCACCTGGAGTCAACCCGTCGATATTACCCGCCAACTATGGGGCGACGAGGCTACACACCAACCGGGCCGCAACTATAAGGCATCGTTTTTCGGGTCGGGCAACGGCTTGCGTCTTACTCGCGGAGCCCACGCAGGACGCATAATGTTTGTGGCTGCCATGTGTCGAAAAAATGCCAATGTGTTAGACAATTTTGTGGTGTATAGCGACGACGAAGGCCGCACCTGGAACGTGTCCGACAAGGCTTTCTCGTCGGGCGACGAGGCCAAACTTGTCGAACTTGTCGATGGTAGAGTGCTTATGAGTGTGCGCAGAACGGGAGCAAGAGGATATAATATCTCCAACGATGGCGGACAATCGTGGGGAACACAAAAATATTGGACCGAGATAAATGCCAACGCCTGCAACGGCGACATAATACGCTATTCGGCAGTAGACAACGGCGGCGAAAAAAACATATTGTTGCACTCGATACCCAATTCGCGCAACCGCGAAAATGTCAGCATATTTGTAAGCTACGACGAAGGCGAGACATGGCAAGATCCCGTAACGCTATACGCAGGACCTTCGGTATATTCGTCGCTAACCATACTTAACGATGGCACTATAGGTGCATATATCGAAAAGAATCCAAACGGCGCTTGCGAACTCTGGTATATGAACTTCCCATTCAAATGGCTGCTAGAACAGCAGGGTAACTAGTGCTCAGCTGTCGCTTCGCAGACAACAAGACAACAAAACAACGAGACAACAAGTGCTTCGCTTTTGCTTTGTAGACAACAAGACAACAAGTTATGGGTTGTCTTGTTGTTTTTTTTGCTGTGAGCCATGAATTTTGAGCTGTGAGCCATGAGCCATCTGTTCTCCTTAAACATTAAACCTTAAACCAACTCCGTAGTTCCGTAATTCCGTAATTCCGGCTGCCGCCCGACCGTTGTTTGTTGTCTGATGCTTCGCAGACTACTAGTCTACAAGACCACAAGACTACAAGTGGCTGGTGCACGACTCGTTGTCTTGTAGTCTGGCGTAGTCTCAGTCCGTTGTATGGCGTAGCCTGATGCTTCGCAGACTACGAGACCACAAGTCTACAAGTGGCTACCGTTTGACTGCAGTTAGTAGTGAGTAATTAGCAATTAGTAGTTGGTTGTGAGCTACTTTTGTCAACTCGTAGTCTATGTACAGTATCCGTAAATCCGCAGCTCCGTGATTCCATATTTCCGGCGAAGCCAAGCCGGCGACTTGTCAGCACCTCCGTCCGCCACCACTCAAGTATCCCCCTTAAGTATTCCCCTTTAGGGGGGAATACGGGGGGATACGGTGGTGAGGAGGGGCTGACAATGTCGAAGTTTGCTTTTAAGGACTACAGACAACCGTCAACGGACAACAGGCTTTTAGCTCCGCAGACGAAAGAGTCTTGAGCCGGCTAGCACCCGACTGTTGTTTGTTGTCCGTAGTCCGTTGTCTTTAGTCTGGCGAAGCCTTAGCGTAACTCCCATACTTTTGACCCAAAACTCCCATGGTTTTGACCCGTAAGTGCCATACTTTTGACTCGCAAATGCCATACTTTTTGAACAAAAAAAATCGAGGAAAAAATTTGGTTGATTCGGAAAAAGGTTGTAACTTTGCAAAACTTTCCAAGAGGTAGAGAATGGCGTTGTTGGACTATTTAGAGGTTGATGTCCAACACAGTAAGAGCACATTCGAGGAACAAGAGAGAGGAACTTTATTTGATGCTTCGCAGACTACTAGTCCACGAGACTACGAGTGGCTGTTGCTTTGGCTTCGCTTGATGCTTCGCAGACTACAAGTAGCTGCCACACGACTTGTGATTTGCTGATTTAGGTTGTCACATTTGTGTCTTTAGACTGATTTAAGTTGACT
>JAFZFU010000078.1 GCA_017555745.1 Bacteroidales bacterium | reverse complement strand
TTCTTATTCTTTATTAAAGTAAACCAAAAACAGTCGTAATAGTGAATAATGTAAACTATAAATAGTCGAGAGTTATTAACCAGTCAACTTAAATCAGTCTAAAGACACAAATGTGACAACCTAAATCAGCAAATCACACATAGTACTCGTTGATGTTGCCCGAATGCCATACATCATATTCGAAACCATGCGGTTTACGAATGCCAAACCGCATAGTTATGTCTCATAACTATGGCACTTGCGACCCGTAAACCGCATAGTGTGTGATTTGCTGATTTGGGGTGCCTCATTTAAATTTCGCACTTGATTTAAATTGATAGATAACAGCTATCTATGTTTGAGCTGAAAGCGAAGGTATAACCCATAAAAATGACAGTATACCGTCAATCTCGTCAAACCCGGGTCTGACGAGATTGACGGTATACTGTCGTGAACTTGAAACCCGGGAATAAAAAACGACCAAATTATTGCCTATTTTTTTTCTCGCGATATAGGAATATTTTCCCTGCGATGTGGCTGAGTTTTCGTCACGAGGAAAATTCAATCATATCATAAGGAGAGAGAAAATACTTTGAAAGTAAATAAAAGTTTGCAGAAATTAGTTGGAATGAAGTTCTATTTCGAAAGAGAATGAACTTGCCTTTATACATTATCCGAAACTGACAAAGAAATGTTGAACAGCGTATTTTTGTCGAAAAGACTGCTTATATTGAAAAAGTTTTAGTACCTTTGCAAGTGAGAATATGTAAAGTAAATTCTGCTAAACTAATTGTAAACAACAGAGATATATGAAACTAAGCATAGTTATTGTCAATTATAATGTGAAGTTTTTTTTGGAACAATGCCTTGTTTCGGTGTTCGAAGCCTCTAAAGACATCGAAACCGAAGTGTGGGTTGTAGACAATAACTCTGTTGATGGTTCGGTGGCAATGGTTCGCGAAAAGTTTCCGCAAGTTCATCTTATAGCCAATACCGATAATCCCGGCTTTTCGAAAGCCAACAATCAGGCTTTGAGACAGATTACGGGCAAATATGCTTTGCTGCTCAATCCCGATACTTTGGTGGAGAAGGATACTTTTCGCAAGTGTATCGATTTTATGGAATCGCACCCCGACTGCGGAGGCTTGGGTGTGAAGATGATAAACGGCGAAGGTAGGTATCTGCCCGAAAGCAAAAGGGGATTTCCGTCGCCCGAAGTGTCGTTTTATAAAATATCGGGACTGATACACTTATTTCCAAAATCGAAACGTATAGCACGTTATTATCTCGGGCATCTTAGCGAAGACGAAACCAACGAGATAGAGATACTGCCGGGTGCATATCTTATGATACGCAAAACGGTGCTGGATAAGATTGGATTACTCGACGAAACCTTCTTTATGTATGGTGAAGATATTGATTTTTCGTATCGTATACTATTGGCCGGATACAAAAACTATTATCTGCCGTCGGCAAGGATAATACACTACAAAGGCGAAAGCACCAAGAAAGGTAGTATGAATTATGTTTACACCTTTTATAACGCTATGGTGATATTTGCGCAAAAACACCTATCGCAGTCCAATGCAAAGATATTCACTTTCTTTATAAAAATAGCGATATGGTTAAGGGCATCGTTGGCATTTGTTAAGCGGGCATTGAGCAATATTATTATTCCTTTGCTCGACTTTGTGTTTATTTATCTCGGTTTTTTAGGTATCAAAAATCTTTGGGCTACATTCAAAGCCGATAATATCAATTATTATCCGGCCGAATATACGTATATTGTAATACCCATATACATACTTATATGGTTGTTATGTGTGTTCTTATATGGTGGCTATCGCAAACCCGTAAAACTTGGGCGTATATGCAAAGGACTTTTTGCGGGTACATGTGCGTTGTTGGTTTTTTATTCTTTGTTGGACGAAACACAGCGTTATTCGCGTGCTCTGATATTACTTGGAACGCTATGGGCAGTATTTTCGGTAGTAGGGTTTAGGGGTATACTGCATTTGTTGAATATCAAGAATTATAATTTCTTTCCCGACAAAAAGAAATCCTATCTAATAGTTGGCGATAAGGAGGAAACCACGCGTGTGGCCGATCTCTTTAAATCGATAGGCATAGATCCCGATTTTGTTGGCTTTGTAAGTAGTCAAGATGCAGACGATAAGCATTTTATAGGCAACGTAAATCAATTGGTCGAACTTATTAGATTTTATAAGATAAACGAGGTGATATTTTGTAGCAAAAACCTTTCTACCGAGGATATAATAAGTCTTATGGCCAATTTGCAAAACGCTAATGTGGAATATAAGATAGTGCCTCAAGAAAGTCAGTTTATTATAGGTACAAACACCATACACTCTACCGAAGATCTTTATACTGTCAGTATAGACACTATAGCCACTGCCGAAAACAAACGCAACAAGAGGATATTTGATGTGGTAACTGCTGTGCTTATAATATTGTTTTCGCCTATATTGTTTTGGTTTCAGAGAGATAAAAAACATTTTTATTCGAACTGCTTTTATGTGGCTATGGGTAAACGCAGTTGGGTAGGCTACAGCAAAGTGGACTCCGATGGGCATGCGTTGCCGCGTATAAAGAATGGAATATTTTCGCCAAAGGATATGGCACAAAGTTCGTCGCACCTCGATGGTCATCGACTAAATCTTCTATATGCTCGCAACTACAAGGTGATGACCGATTTTATAATCCTAATGCGAAATATTACAAGGATATAGGCAGAACTTGTGGCTTAGCGGTTGCAAAGTCAAAATATTTTCTTATATTTGTGAGGAATTTGTATAACGTGTAAATATTATATACGTTTGAAATATATGGTGTTATATTAAAGTAGATATTAGACAAACACATGAAAAACATAATGAATTACAAGAAAAGACTGATAATCTTCGTTGTTGCCATAGTGGGAATGGTGAATATTGCGGTGTGTCAAAATCGTACATATTCGGTTAATGGTGTGGAATTTGTAATGGTAGAGGTTGATGGCGGCAATTTTACAATGGGTAATAAATCGCGGAGGGCTAAGGATAAGTATAGAAAAGAGTATCCGGCTCATATCGTTACGGTAAGCAGTTTTTGTATAGCCGAAACGGAGGTAACTCAGGCTTTGTGGACTGCCGTTATGGGCAATAATCCAAGTTACTTTCTTGGCGACAATCGTCCTGTGGAGCAGGTGTCGTGGAAAGATGTTCAAGTGTTTTTGCAAAAGTTGAACGAACTTACGGGAATGAATTTTCGTTTACCTACCGAAGCAGAGTGGGAGTTTGCTGCACGTGGCGGCAACTATCGTAAGAAAGATAAATTCAGTGGTGGCAATAGTGTGAGTGATGTGGGTTGGTGTGCCGAAAATTCGGGTATGGAAACACATGAAGTGAAGACTTTAAAACCCAACGAACTTGGGCTTTATGATATGACCGGTAATGTAGGCGAGTGGTGCAACGATTGGAAAGGACCATACGACCCATCGATAAAGGAAGATCCGCAGGGTGCTGAATTTGGAACCTACAGAGTGTTGAGGGGGGGAAGTTGCGTTCATCGTGCTAACGATTGCCGTGTGTTGGCGCGCGACTCGGCAAAGCCCGAATATGAATATAAAGGTTTTGGATTTAGATTGGCATTGTCGGTAGATAGTACAAATAAATAATACCAAAGACATATGAACGAGGCATTTTTGCATTACGTATGGAAGTACCGATTGCTTAAGGATAATCTTACTACTACAGATGGAGTAAAGGTGGTAGTGGATAGTGTGGGCGAATATAACAATGATGCCGGTCCCGATTTCTTTAATGCTCACATACGTATGAATGGTATGCAGTGGATAGGCAATGTGGAAATTCATAAATCATCATCAGATTGGTATTTGCACAAGCATCACTTGGATAAAAAGTATAACAATGTGGTGTTGCACTTAGTGTATAACCACGACCGTGAGGTGGTTTTGGAGAACGGAAATAGTCTGCCTACACTACAGATAAAAGATTATATACGTGATGGAGTGTGGGAAAAATATCAAGAATTATTGCAACCGTCGATATCGGCTAATATTCCGTGTATAGGACATTTAAAAGACTTGACTCCATTTTATCTATCTGCCTATTTGGAACGCATGGCCACCGAACGTTTGGAACGTAAATCGATGGATATAAAAAATATGTTGGTCGAAACCAAAAACTCGTGGGAAGAATGTTGTTACAGAATATTTGCCCGCTATTTTGGCGGCAAAGTCAATGCTTTGCCTTTCGAGTTGCTTGCCAAGTCGATACCTTTGAATTTGTATGCCAAGGTGCGTACATCGCCGTTTCAGATAGAAGCTCTTATGTTTGGTCAAGCCGGAATGTTGGAAACTGATTTCGTCGACGCTTATCCTTTGGCTTTAAAGCAGGAATACGAATATCTTCGCAAGGCTTATAATTTAACAGCTATAGAAGGATATTTATGGAAGTTTTTCCGTTTGCGTCCTTCTAGTTTTCCAACTTTGAGAATAAGTCAGTTTGCATTGCTTATTGCTCGTTCCAAAAGTTTATTTTCGAAGTTGTTGGAAGCTAAAAAAATCGAAGATTTGATGTCGCTTTTAGATGTAGAGGCTTCGGAATATTGGGATAATCATTATCATTTTGATAAAGAGAGTAAGTCAAAGCGTAAAACCACCGGGCGGGCGTTTACAATATCGCTGATAATAAATGCTTGGGTACCTCTTTTGTTTGAGTATGGCTCGCATTATGGAATAGAAAAACATAAAGATATGGCATTGAGCCTTCTTGAGCAGATGGATGCCGAACATAACAGTATAGTTTCTTTATGGGCCGACGGCGATTTGGTACCGGGCAATGCGTTACAGTCGCAAGCATTGATAGAGATATATAATGAGTATTGCAAAAAGAAACGTTGTTTGGAATGCAATATAGGATATAAAGTGATAAATCGAAAATAGATAATAAAATATAAAGGATATGGAATTAGTATGGATAATGGGAGCAATGGCGTTGGTGGCTCTTTTTATGTATGTAAAGCAAAGCAAGAAAGAAGCGAAAAAAGAACGAAACGAGTCCGAAGATGCAATACAAGTCAACAATAAAGGTTGTAGTATTGTGTTCTATGCTTTTTTGTTGGGCTTGCTTATATTCTTTGTTTATTGGTATATTAAGTACAGACAAAGTTTGGGATAGACCTTTTTGTGCTGTTGTTTTTGCAGTAGTCGGATAGGGGGGGGATTTATACGTTTTATATGTAAAATTCAAAGAAATTATTTGCAGTTTCAACTTACTTTGTAGCCTTGAAATTACCTCCCGAGGTTGACGAAAAATCCTCGCGACATTTTTAGAACAACATCGAGAGGAAAAATCAACAACATCGTGATGTGTTTTTTTGAATGTTGGAATTACGTCTAAAAAGTAAAAAGAAACATTTTTCATACAATTTTTATGCAAAAAAAAAGTTATTATTGAACTTTAGCTATTGGCAGTAGTATGAACTGAAGATATTCGTTGTTACTAAAAAGAGATTGAGAATGCCGATAGTCGGAAAAAAAGAAAAGTATTAAGCAAAGCAGATAGTAGATGAAGATAACTTTTTTGGGTACGGGTACAAGTCAAGGTATACCGGTTATAGGCTGTGGATGTGGTGTGTGCGAATCATTAAATTCAAAAGATAAGCGTTTGCGTACATCTGCATTGATACAAGTCGACGATAAGAATATACTCATAGATATAGGTCCTGATTTCAGAGAACAGATGTTGCGAAGCAAAGTACGTCATTTAGATGCCATACTTATAACACATGCTCATCGCGACCATGTGGCTGGTATCGACGATATTCGTCCTTTTAACTATTATCAGCGGGCTCCTATGGATATTTATGCACGTGATAATGCCATAGATGCCATACGTCGCGACTATTCCTATATATTCGAAAAGCATATCTATCCTGGTTTGCCCGAAGCTAATCTTGTGGAAGTAAGCGGTAAAGCATCTTTTGATGTGGATAACATACATATAATGCCGATAGAGGTTATGCATAAGGATTTGCCTATATTAGGTTATCGCATTGGAGACTTGACTTATATAACCGATGCCAATTATATATCGGATCAAGAATTGGAAAAGCTGAAGGATAGCAAGGTGTTAGTAATAAATGCTCTTAGAATAGAGTCGCATTTTTCGCACTTCTCACTTTCGGAGGCTTTGCAAATAGTGAATCGTATAAAGCCCGAACGTGCTTATCTTACTCACATGAGTCACGAAATGGGTTTTTATAATGAGGTAAGTCGCTCGCTGCCTCAAAATGTGTTTTTGGCCTACGACGGTCTCGAAATAGAAGTGTAGTGATATGAAAGATAGTGAAAAGCATTTGCATATAGTGTCGTTCGACATTCCTTTTCCGGCCAATTATGGTGGAGCTATAGACGTGTATTATCGTGTGAGATATTTGCACAACTACGGCGTTAAAGTGCATTTGCATTGCTATGAATATAAGCGTAATCATTTACATTCTCAAGAGTTAGAAGATATATGCCATTCGGTGGAATATTACGATAGGCAGGATAATATATTTAAAATGATAAGCACATTGCCTTATATTGCCAATACGCGATATTCTGAACGTTTGGTAGATAACTTGCTAAAAGATGATTATCCTATACTTATCGAAGGTTTACATAGCAGTATGCTTCTTCGTGATAAGCGATTGAGGGGAAGAAAGATGTATGTGCGTATGCATAATATAGAACATGAATATTACGGTCGTTTGTCGCAAGTGGAAAAGAATTGGATTAAGCGTATCTATCTGAAGTTGGAAGTGCCACGTTTGAAACGTTTTGAGCAAGTGTTACATAATGCATCGGGGGTGTTTGCCATTACAGCAAAAGATAAGGCATACCTCGAAGAAAAAGGATACAATAATGTGGTATTTTTGCCGTCGTCGTTGCAGTATGAGTGTATTAATAGTATTGAGGGACAAGGTACTTATGCTTTATTTCATGGGCAGTTGTCTGTGGCAGAAAACTATGATGCGGTGGCTTATTTAGTGGAAAATGTGTTTTCGAAGACTGCCATAACATTCAAAGTGGCCGGGTTAAATCCGCCTAAACATTTGGTTCGGCTGATAAAAAATTACGAAAATGTGGAGCTTATAGCCAATCCATCGCACGAACAAATGCAGCACTTGATACAGAATGCCCATGTAAATGTATTGATTACACATCAATCAACGGGGTTGAAATTAAAATTGTTGAATTCGCTTTTTAATGGTAGGTTTTGTTTGGTAAATTCCTCTATGGTGGAAGGTACAAATCTTGCTAATATGTGTGTGGTAGCCGATAGCGCCGATGATTTGAAGGAGAATTTGAGCGAACTTTTTAGCCGAACTTTTACCTCCCAAGATATAAACGATAGAGCCACATTGCTTATGCAACAATACGATAATAGGCTTATATGCAATACCCTTGTGGAAAATATTTATCACAAATAACGAATATATAGACTATAATTGCAAAAAAAAACGTAAATTTGCAGACTAAAACTATTATATATGGGACTTTTAAGACGTTACGAATCAGAAATATATGGCAATTATAAGAAAGGCTGGTTGCTTTATGGTTTATATACAGGGCTTATAATGTGCTTTTCGATACTGCTTAGATATTGGCTTACATATCCTATGGATTCACCCTCAACATGGGTGGATAATATAGTCTTGTTTTTGTGTATGTTTATATTTACATACTTGTATCGCAAGAAATTGTATTGTGGCAATATCTTTTTTAAAGAGATTTATATACTAAATTTGGGCGTAGGGGTGGTAGCTGCCATTATTTACGCACTATTTGTTTGGTATTATGGTTCGTGTGTGGATGTCGAGTTCTTGCAACGTTATATTGATGCTCAAGAGCATATTTATTTAAACAATTGGCAAGGCACCACCGAGGATATGAATATGATGATAGAAAATATTAAAACATTAACCACCGTTCCGTATTTGAGTATAATGGGAGGTATACTTACAGTGGTAACAAGTTTGATAGTGGCATTTATAGTGGCTATATTGCTACGTACTCAAAAAAATGTGGTAAGGCAAAAAAAATAACATATATGTAAACTTATTGGTATATATATGTTGCATCATAGAAGATATATATCTTGTATTGATTGACATATATATTGTTTAGAAAAATGATTTATACACAACAGAAAAAATATTTATTATGGATATATCAGTAATAGTACCATTATATAACGAAGATGAGTCGTTGCCACACTTGGCAGAGTGGATTACAAGGGTAATGACCGAACATAAATTTTCCTACGAAGTGATAATGGTTGATGATGGAAGTAAAGATCATTCGTGGGAAGTGATAGAACAGTTGGCTGTAGAAAATCCTGCATATAAAGGAGTAAAATTCAGGAGAAACTATGGCAAATCGGCTGCATTGAACGTGGGTTTTTCTCATGCTCAAGGTGATGTGGTGATAACTATGGATGCTGATTTGCAAGATAGTCCTGACGAAATACCGGAACTATACCGTATGATAAAAGAAGATGGTTATGATTTGGTGTCGGGTTGGAAAAAGAAACGCTACGATTCTAAATTAGCCAAAAACTTACCCTCAAAACTATTCAATGCTACTACTCGAAAAATGAGTGGTATAAAACTTCACGACTTCAACTGTGGGCTTAAAGCATATCGCAAAGAAGTGGTAAAGAGTATAGAGGTGTATGGCGAAATGCACCGCTATATACCGGTGATAGCTAAATGGGCTGGATTTTCGAAGATAGGCGAAAAGGTAGTGCAGCATCGCAAACGCGAGTTTGGTGTTACCAAGTTTGGCTTGGATAGATTTGTAAATGGCTATTTGGATTTGTTTTCCATTATGTTTATATCTAAATTTAGCAAGAAACCTATGCATTTCTTTGGATTGATAGGTAGCATGTGTTTCTTGTTGGGTTTGATATCGGTAGTGGTGTTAGGTGTGCAAAAACTTGTGGCATTGGCCAATCATGTGCCTATGCGATTGATAACCGATAGCCCTTATTTTTATTTGGCATTGTTGGGTATAGTGTTGGGTACTATATTGTTTGTAACAGGATTCTTAGCTGAACTTGTAGGTCGCAACTCGCCCACACGCAATACTTATCTTATCGAAAAAGAATTGTTGAATAGCGAAGAAAATAAATAATTATGCAAAGTTTTGCAGGATATACACTTTTTTTGGATCGTGATGGGGTGTTAAACCAACGTATAGTCGATGACTATGTGCTAAAACCAGAGCAATTCGTTATTATTGACGGAGTGTTGGATGCTTTGAAAGTGTTTTCCAATATATTTGATCATATAGTAGTGGTTACCAATCAGCAGGGTATAGGTAAGGGATTGATGACCGAAGATGATTTGCATGTTATTCACGCTGAGTTTTTAAACAAAGTGTCCGAACATTGTGGACGTATTGATAAGATATATTTTTGTCCTAATTTGGCAAGCGAGCATAGCTTCAATCGCAAGCCGAATATAGGCATGGCGTTGCAAGCCAAAAGGGATTTTGCCGATATAAAGTTTAATCGTTCAGTGATGATAGGCGATAGTCTTAGTGATATGAAGTTTGGTAAACATGCCGGAATGACTACGGTGCTTGTGGGTAATGACTATGATGTGCCTCGCAAGTATCCACATTTGGTTGATTATTGTTATTCGACTTTGCATGAGTTTGCAAAAGCGATAGTTAACTTATAAAATAAGAAAGAATGTTTATGAATAGAAAATGGATATTTCTTTTGGTAACATTATTGATAGGCTGTACTTATGGTGTAGATGCTCAAAATGTGTCGATAAAAGGTAAGACAAAGAATGCCAAAGATAAGGTTATCGAGGTTTACAAAGATGCCGATAAGTTTTCGAAGAAGGAACAATTACTCGATTATTATGCCATCGGCGATAATCAAACGTTTGAGCTCGAATTTACAGTCAAGTATCCTACATTGGTTTTTGTTCAGATAGAAAATTATTCTCAATCTTTTTTTGTGGAGCCGGGTAAAGATTATGAAATTGTTATCCACGAATTTGATTGGAATATTGATGAGGTAATGAATGTATACCAAAATCCTGTGGCATTGCCGTTGGAGTTTGTGGGTTTAGACGAGGATGATTTGAATTTTCAAATGTCTGCATTCGATAGTGTGGAATCAGAAATGATATTGAAGTATAGAATGTTTCTCGATTTTCGTTTTAAGAAAGATGCAAAGCGAATAGATACTATGATGGCAGCATTGCAGAGCGTGTGGAGCGATAGCGACAACGAATTCTTTCAAAGCTATAAGCGTCATAAAATAGCTGAGCTTAATTATTTGTTCCGTCTTGTTCCACCACGTAAGATTGCTGAAGAGTATTTCAAAGGTCAACCTATTATGTATGATGATGAAGGATATACTTCACTTTTCAATACTTTTTTTTCGGACTATATATCTAAGGGTACTAAGTTGCTACCTATTGAAACATTGTCGAGATGGGTTGATGAGGCAGATTTGTTTAAATATCTCGATTCGCTAGGCGTCGATCCTATATTGCAGCACGAACAGTTGCGTGAATTAGTGGCTCTAAAGGCACTTCAAGAATCGTATTACAACGATTGTTATAACTCCAAGATGGTGATAGAAATGCTTAAGCGTTTTGCAAACGAAAGCAAGTTTGATATGCATCGTAATATTGCGCTTAATGTATTAAACTCTTTCGATGAGGTGGTAAGGCAAATGGAAATACCACGCTACGAGTTGCCAAACGTTGATAAGGAATCTGTTTCGCTCGACGATATGAAGGGAAAATGGTTGTATGTGGGTTTTGTAAGGGTCAACGATCCCAATTCGTTGTGCGAGATAGAAACACTTGCTCATTTTCGTGATAGTATTTACCAGCTTGGAGAAATGGAGTTCGTTACCATATCGTGCGATAGAGAGTTCCAGAAACTGTATCACTTTATCAAAAATTCCAAAAGAGGGTCACGTTACAATTGGACTTGGCTTCATTTTGATGGCAATTTCAAAATGTTAGATACTTACGAGGTCCGTTCGTACCCTCATTTTATATTGATAAATCCCGATGGTAAGGTTGAGAGTTATTCTGCTCCTAAGCCCGGCGATGGTTTTTTTGTAAATTCGAAATGGCTTAAACAAGCGAAAGTCGATGGCAATGAGGCGGACCAAGCATTCCCTTTCGATAAAAAAAGATAAATAATATTTGTGTTTCAAACTTTTTTTGTATCTTTGAAAAACAAAAATAATATAAGTAAATAATATATATAACGTATAAACAGATTGTTATGAAGTTAAGAATAGCATTAGCAGTGTTTTTGTCAAGCTCATTTATAGGATTTGCACAGCTTCCGGTGCTTAAACCGGATGTAGAATATGATGGATATAAAGGTCCGGTAAAAAAACTTACAGAGGTATTGTACGAGGCTTTTGGTACTCACGAAAACCCCGAAAAAACATTAAAATTAGAAAGCTCGCAAATCAACTATGAGCGTTCGGGAAAGAAAATAGATATTAAGTATTTTACTGGCGAAGAAGAGTTGATATTTCGCATTCGTCACAAACGTGATGGTATCGGAAATATTATCTTGGATCAAGCTATAGATCCGTTGGATTCGGTAATAGGACGTACATATTATTCTTTTAATCCTGCCAATCAGTTGATAGAGATTATTACATACGATCAAGAATCAGATTTGGAAAATAGATTGCATATACGCTATGATGCTGCCGGAATAGTGAGCGAACGTTCATATAACGACCGCCATAATGATGTTAGACGTCGTGAAGTTTACACTTATAACGAAGACGGAACGGTAGCCGTTACTACTATATACGATCGTAACAAAACCAAAGTACAAGAAGTCTTTTTCGAATATGACGATCACAGAGAGATAACAACTCAAACAACTTTTGACTATTATGATGAAGAAGATCCTGTGGTAACAGTACAAATGTTTGAATATAAGTATGACGACTATGACAATTGGATTCAAAAAGTTGAATTTGCCGTAGAAAAAGGGGAGATATACCCTGTACTTATCATTGATAGAATTTACGAGTACTATAAATAATATTGTTTTTATAACATGGTGTTTGAGTAGAGGCGTAAATACACGTCTCTACGTTTTTTTTAAATAAAAGGATTATGTCGGATTCGCTTGATAGTTATCAATTTGATGATGATTATAGCAGTTCGTTATATATTGGATGAATGAGTATGAAACAAACTAAACGAAAGTTTTCCTTCAAAGGCTTTATACTTTTTATTGGCAGGCTATGTGTTATCTTTGTGGCCGTGAGCTTGTTTTTTACTTTATTGTATAAGTTCATCAATCCTCCGTTAACACCTTTAATGGCAAAACGTTTCTTCGAACAGGCTTTCGATGATAAACGTACTATTCGTTTTGAGCGTGATTATGTGTCTTTAGAGGATATATCACCACGTTTGGTAAATGCTATAGTAGCTTCAGAAGACGGTAAGTTTATGATGCATAATGGTTTTGATTGGAAACAGTTGAAATTGAGTCATGAACGAAATCGCAAAGCCGGTGGTAAACCCGTGCGGGGAGGTAGTACAATATCGATGCAAACAGCCAAGAATGCTTTTCTTCCCAACCACAAAAGCTATGTGCGCAAGGCGTTTGAGGCATATTTTACAGTCTTGATAGAATATATGTGGGGTAAGGAACGTATAATGGAGGTATATCTCAATATAGTGGAGTTTGGCGATGGTATATATGGTTGCGAAGCAGCCTCACAACATTATTTTGGTAAGTCGGCAAAGGATTTAACTGCTAACGAGGCTGCACAGCTTGCTGTAACGTTGCCTAGTCCTTTAGTACGTAATCCAGATAAGGCTACACCATACTTCAAAAAGCGTACCGCTATTATTAGAAAGAGAGCAATCAAGGTTGATTTGACTAAAAAGATTGATAAATAAGCATTGGTAGTACTATGGATAAGGATATTGTATATACTTGGAATAGGGTAATACACGACTTTGAGGTGTTTTTGAAATTGGAGAAAGGATTGCTTCCTAATTCAATTGATGCTTATTTGCACGATGTGGCATACCTTTCGGAATACGCAAAGAACAATGCTTTACTGCCACAAGATGTATCGCTCAACGATCTTCAATTATTTCTCAAAGAATTGAATACAACAGATATAGCACTTACTACACAATGTCGTATGATTTCGGGAATAAGAATGTTTTACAAATATCTACTTATCGAAGATGCCGTACGCGAAAATCCTGCCGAGCTGTTGGATATGCCCCGTATTTCGCGTAAGTTGCCGGATGTGCTTAGTAATGCCGAAATAGATCGTATGTTGGCCACAATAGACAATAGCCGACCTGAAGGAGCTCGTAATACCGTCATTATAGAAGTGTTGTATGGTTGCGGTTTGCGGGTGACGGAACTCGTGGAACTAACACTTTCGCAACTTTATCTCGAGGAGGAATGTTTGCTAATAACCGGTAAAGGAAACAAGCAGCGTTGGGTTCCAATTAATGCTCGCGCCATCAAATTGCTAAATAATTATATATCGCTTATCCGCTCGCAAGCCGATATCAAAAAAGGCCACGAAAACTATGTGTTCATAAATCGTTTGGGTACAAAACTATCGCGAGTATATGTGTTTATGATAATCAAAAAGGCAGTTGAAGCAGCCGGTATTCATAAAACTGTAAGTCCTCATAGTCTGCGGCATAGTTTTGCCACAGAGTTGGTCCAAAATGGTGCAGATCTTCGTGCTGTGCAGGAGATGCTTGGCCATTCGTCTATAACCACTACTGAGATTTATACTCATATTTCGAGAGCATATCTTCGAAAAACAATACAAAACTATCATCCGCGTTATTGTGGTGGTAGCGAAGAAAATGAATAAATAGGATTAATAATAAGTATAATAAGTAAATAAAATGAAAAAAATATCTTTTATAATTGTGTTAATGATACTTATGGTGTCGTGTGCAGATAAAGGGCAAAATGCAGAATTGCAAGCTTTGCAATTACAATATGACGAACTTGAGCAGAAGTATACTGCCCTTAGTGCCGATTATGAAGTGTTGCAGCAGAAATATGCCGATCTTGAACAAGTCGAGAAAAATACTCCGGCTCCGCAAAACAATTGCTGCGGCGAGGCTGCAGCCCTTAGACAAAAGATGGCCAATGCCAAAAAGAGCGTTCGCAAGCTCAAAGACGATTTCAATGATTTTCAATCGGGTTTTGGTATTACCAATATGATTGACATTGACAACCGCATAAAGGCTGTGGAGCGTGCTTTGCAGTAAAAATGAAAATTTCTAAGAATTGCTTTGCAAGTGATCTACGGATGTTGACTTCGTCGAAGTTCCTAACGCTCGGAATAGCTAATGCTTTGGCATTGCTCTTCGCTCGCTTAATCGCAATTTTACTAAAAAGATTTCTGCTTTCTTTTGGTTGAGTATAGCTGGCTATGCGATTGAAAAAGAAATAGAAAGATTTCGGTAAAAAAAACGTAAAGCACGCAAAAGTTCTTAGAAAAAGACAAACATTTTTCAGAACGTGGAATTTTTATAAGTTGCCAATATGAAAAATAGAAAGATAAATAAAAGAAATAAAGTAATGAAGCTACTATGTGTGGTTGTAATAATGATTTTCTTTGGTTGCGAAAAAGGTGTGTACAATGGTAGCGATGGTAATGTGTCAGAAGAATATCTTGATACTATTAACGGATACAAATATGTAGACCTTGGATTGCCGAGTGGTTTGAAATGGGCCGAGTGTAATATAGGTGCTACTACTCCCGAGCAGTATGGCGATTTTTATGCGTGGGGCGAACTGTATACCAAAAGCACATATTATCAATCCAATTGCGAAACTTATGGCAAAAAAGATATTGGCGACATAAGTGGTGATACTCTATACGATGCAGCCACCGCTAATTGGGGAGCCTCATGGCGTATGCCCACCAAAATAGAGATGGAAGAGCTGAAAAGAGAATGCAATAGAGAGTGGATAACCATAAATGGTGTGAATGGCTATAAATTGACAGGGCCTAACGGTAAAAGTATATTTTTACCTGCTACAGGCTTTCGTCGAGAATCATTGCATCTGAATGTCAATGAATATGGAGCTTATTGGGCTTCTACACCATATCAAGGTGAAGGTAATAATTCCGGTTATACATACTTTTTGGTAGACCGATATAGTGTAGCGTGGAATTCTCGTTTTATGGGTTTTGCCATCCGTCCGGTGTCGGACTGAGAGATAGTGAATGTCTATCTTTCATAAGGCAACTTTTAAAAAATACATTGAAGGAGTTTTGTGGAACGTTGACTTTGTCGAAGTCACCTATATAGTAGAACAGGACTACTTAGAAAGTTGGTCTTTAATATTAGAATTGGCTATCACTTCTGATATAAGACTACAAAAAAGCAGAGTATAGTTATTTGTTACTTTTTTTAGTGCCGGGAGAAGTGTTATGAGAGTAGTGTCTAATGTTGTGTACTTTTTTTTGGACGATTGCACAACTTTTAGACATATTTCTCGTTTTCTTTGAGAATATTATCTTCTTCGGATGGTAAACAGATAAAACTGAGCCGAAAAGATAATGGATGTATAACAAAAAACTAAAAAACATGGAAGAGATTATTGTAGGAATAGATTTTTCGAAAGGTTCGGAATGTGCAATAGAACTTGCTATTGACATGGCAAACAAAATGAGAAAGAATATTAAACTCGTATATGTAGTCTCGCCTTCAGGGGAGGAAATGTCGATAGAGAAGACAGAAAGTAAAATCAACGACTTGATAACCAAATATGCCGATAAACTTATTGGTGGTAATTTTAAATATGAGGTTGTTAAAGGTAAGGTGTCTGAAAAGCTGTCTTTGATAGCCAAAGAAGAGAAAGCTTCGTATGTGGTAGTGGGTACTCATGGAACATCGGGCTACGAAAAGGATTGGATAGGTCGTAATGCTTATAAAACGATAGAGGAAACAGAATGTCCGGTGCTTACAATCCGCGAGAATTTTAACTTCAATAAAGATTTGGAAAATATAGTTGTGCCTATCGATAGTTCGATGGAAACACGCCAAAAAATGCCCTATGTGGTCAAGATAGCTAAACTATTTAATTCAACAGTACGCATATTGGGACTATATACATCCGAATCGATAATAACTGTGGTGGATAAATATATTGAGCAAGTTGAGAAATATTTGACTAATTTTGATATACCTTACACTGTCGAAAAAACGGCTTGCGAAAATATTACAACGGCCACATTGGAATATGCCGATAGCATAAAAGCCGATATGGTAGTGATAATGACCGAACAGGAAAAGAGTTTCTCTAATTTAGTGATAGGGTCGTATGCTCAGCAGATGATACATCACTCAATGATACCTGTGCTAACCATTCGTCCCGAAGAAATAAACTCGGCATCACGATAGAAAAAAACGTCGGGCTATATTGATGCAAACAATAAAAATAAAATAACGACGTTTACTAAAATTGATATACATTTGCGAAAGTAGAAATAAAGAAAATAATGAAAAGAGTTTTTATATTTATATTGTTGGGAACTTTGATGTTGACTGTAAATGCCCAAAAGCGAAGAGGTACCATACAGATAGTTGGCGACCGAAAAGTAACTGATTTGGTAAATACACATATCGAGTTTAACGAGCGAGTAAAAACCATTCCCGGTTTCCGAATACAGATAGCTTCCGAAACGGGGTCTAATTCCAAAGCCAAGGCATTCTCTGTTAAGGAGCGTTTTTTGCAAGAGTATCCCGAAGTATCGGCATATTTGGTATTCGACGAGCCAAACTTTAAGGTAAAAGTGGGCGATTTTATTTCAAAGTTGGATGCCTTTGTGTTTATGCAAAAAATTAAGTCGCAGTACCCTTGCACTATAATAAAGGATAATGTATATCCGATACATTCGTCGAACGAAGAAATTCTTATCGAAACAGATATAGAACAATAATAATTAATATACTAAGTAAACAATAATTACTATGGATACAAAACAATACATAGAAACAAACAAAGACCGTTTTTTGGAAGAATTATTTGAACTAATTCGTATACCATCTATCAGCTCGCAAAGCGAACACAAAGAAGATATGGTACGCTGTGCCGAAAAATGGAAAGAATTTATATTGGCCGCCGGTGCCGACAAAGCTGAAGTAATGCCTACCGAAGGTCATCCTATAGTATATGGCGAAAAGATAATAGACCCAAAATTAAAAACAGTTCTTGTTTACGGACACTACGACGTTATGCCTGTAGACCCTATCGAATTATGGCATACCGACCCATTTGAACCCGTAATTAAAGATGGTAAAATTTGGGCAAGAGGTGCTGACGATGATAAAGGACAGTCCTTTATGCACGCCAAAGCTTTCGAAACTATGATGAAAACAAACACTTTGCCTTGCAACGTTAAGTTTATGCTTGAAGGTGAAGAAGAAATAGGTTCGGGCAACTTGGCTAAATGGATTGTTACCAACAAAGAATTAGTTAAAGCCGACGTTATATTGGTTTCTGACACTAGTATGATAGCTAGCGATGTTCCTTCTATCACTACAGGTCTTAGAGGTTTGGCTTACTGGGAAGTAGAAGTAACCGGACCAAGTGCAGACTTACACTCAGGACTTTTCGGTGGTGCTGTTGCCAACCCTATCAACACTCTTTGCGAAATGGTGGCCAGCATGATGGACAAAAACAACCACATCACAATACCAGGCTTCTATGACGATGTAGTAGAATGTACTGCTGAAGAACGTGAACTATTAAACAAAGCTCCATACAGCGAAGAAGCTTACAAAGCAGGTGTAGGTGTTAAAGCTCTTAGAGGCGAAGCCGGATACACCACTATAGAACGCGTAGGTATTCGACCAACATTCGACTTGTGCGGTATTTGGGGTGGATATACAGGAGAAGGTTCAAAAACAGTATTACCTTCTAAAGCATACGCTAAGATAAGCAGCCGTCTTGTTCCTAATCAAGACCACGAAAAGATTGGACAAATGTTCAAAGAATACTTTGAAAGCATAGCTCCTGAATACGTTAATGTAGAAGTTAAATGCTTGCACGGCGGACAAGCTTATGGTTGCCCAATAGACCTTCCAGAATACAAAGCTGCAGAAGAAGCTTATATGGAAACTTACGGAAAACGTCCTATCCCTATGCGTAGCGGTGGAAGTATTCCTATCATATCTGAATTTGAAAGAGTATTGGGTATAAAATCTATATTAATGGGATTTGGTTTGGGTAGCGATGCTATTCACTCGCCAAACGAAAACTATCGTGTAGACCATTTCTACAAAGGTATAGAAACTATTATTGCTTTCTACAAACACTATGCTAAATAATATTGAGCAAGAATAGATATTGATAATACATACAAAAGGTAGTAACATATATGTGATTATTGTATAGTTGCTACCTTTTACTTTTTTCATAGTACCACACCATAATAATTAATGAAAGAAAAGATATTCATCATATTATCCTTTGTGAGTTTGGGATTTGGAATACTAGGAATGTTCCTACCCATACTTCCTACCACTCCTTTTCTGCTACTATCGGCTGCACTATTTGCCAAAAGCTCGACCCAATATTACCAATGGCTTTTAAACCATAAACACTTCGGACAATATATTCGCGACTTTCGCGAAAACAAATCCATACCACTAAAATTAAAAATATACAGCATTACAATACTTTGGACAACAATACTTATAAGCATAATATTTGCCGCAAAAGGAATGCTGTGGTTGCAGATACTGCTTGCAGCAATAGCTATAGGAGTAAGCATACACATACTATCATTCAAAACTAAAAGATAAATACCCCAAACATACCAAAACCATATTTTTATAGTTATTATTACAACATAAAACATTAATAAGACCATGAAACGAATAATAATATTACTATTGTTTTGCATTGCCTCTGCAACATATTCGCAAGAAAAAACGAAAATCTACCTATTCAAAGTAGAGGAAGACATAGCTCAACCTGCTGTGATGAGAGTAGAAAAGGCATTGGAGAAAGCCAAAGAAAACCAATCGGACTTGGTGATAATGCAGCTAAACACCTTTGGTGGCGAACTGGCAGCCGCCGACAAAATACGCACAATGCTACTACAATCCGAAATACCGGTGTGGGCATATATCGACAACAATGCAGCTTCGGCCGGAGCACTGATATCTATAGCCTGCGAGCGAATATATATGCACAGCGGATCCAGCATAGGTGCTGCCACCGTAGTAAACCAAACTGGCGAAGTACAACCCGACAAATATCAAAGCTATATGCGTTCAATGATGAGAGCTACAGCCGAAGCTCGTGGTCGTAGACCCGATATTGCCGAAGCAATGGTAGATCCCGATGTATTTGTGAAAGACATAGTAGATAGTGGTAAAGTACTGACTTTCACCACCGAAGAAGCCATAAAACACAACTACTGCGAAGGACAAGCCGAAAGTATAAGAGAACTATTGGAAACAGCAAACATTCCTACCTATACCATAGAGGAACAACACTATACAGCTATTGAAAAGATGATAGCATTCCTTGTAAGCCCTATGATAAGCGGACTGCTGATAATGCTTATAATAGGCGGTATATATTTCGAGTTTCAATCGCCGAGCATAGGATTCCCATTAGCAATGGCAATATTGGGAGCATTGCTATACTTTGCACCTCTATACCTCGAAGGTCTTGCCGCCAACTGGGAGATAATAATATTTATAGTAGGTATAATACTGCTGGCTGTAGAGCTGTTTGTTATTCCGGGTTTT
>JAFZFU010000077.1 GCA_017555745.1 Bacteroidales bacterium | reverse complement strand
GTCGCCATGCTCATCGTCCCAATCTCTAAGTATCGAAGGGTCTTCTGCCATCATATTTTTCAACTCTTCTTCGCCGGCAGTACAAAGCCACAAGCCGGCCTCTTTCAATCCTTTTTGAACACCTGCCTGCTCGAACAAATACGACATTTCGGGATTTTGAGCGAAATAACACACTCCCTTCGACCTTATTATGCTTCTGTCCCATTTCGACGACACTAAAGCGTCAAATTTATTGAAGTCGAACGAGCGACGACGATAATAAACAAATGTACTTATTCCATATTCATCGCCATGTTCGTGTCCATGATGATGGTGATGATGACAGTTGCAATGCTGATGTCCATGCTCCTCACAGCAATGAGAATGATGCTCATGTTCATGCTCGTGATGATGCTCATGTTCATGATGATGGTCGTCGTGGTGATGATGGTGATGTATCTTTTCGCCTCGGCCTTCGCGTTCTTCTTCTTCGGTAAGCGGACGTTCTATCTCCTGTATCCATTTGGCGGCAAGGGTGGTTCTGTTAAAGTCAAACAAATTGGTATTCAACAAATCATCAATGTCTACTTTGGCGTAATTTGCTTCTATTATTCGTGTGGAAGGGTTCAGAGTGTTGATAATCTTTTTAATCTCGTTCTTTTCTTCGCCGCTTACTTCGTCTACTTTATTAAGTATTACTATATTACAGAATTCTATTTGCTGTATTATCAAATTTTCTATATCGCCTTCCTGCAATCTGTCAGTGGTAAGATTGTTTCCGCAGCCGAATTCGCTTTTCAATCTCAAAGCGTCTACTACCGACACCACGCAGTCTAAGTTGCATATTTGGTAGCCAAAATACCTTTCACTTGTCCGTTGCATAGCCACCAATGTTTGCGCTATTGGTTCGGGCTCGCAAATACCGCTTGCCTCGATGGCTATATAATCGAACTTATTGGTATTAATAATATCTTGTACTTGTTTCACCAAGTCGGTTTTCAAGCTACAGCATATACAACCATTTTGGAGTGCCACCAAACTATCGTCCTCTTGATTTACCACTCCTCCCCTTTGTATCAGTGTGGCGTCGATGTTCACCTCGCCTATATCGTTTACTATAACGGCAAATTTTATTCCCTGCTGATTGGATAGTATGTGATTGATAAGTGTGGTTTTGCCACTTCCCAAATAACCGGTAAGTAACAATATTGGTACTGTTTTATTCATTATTTTATTATTTATTAATTATTTATAGTCTTCGACAAATAGTTCTATTATCTTCAGTATAACATCTGCGGCCTTTTGCATGCTTTCGAGCGGAAGATACTCGCATCGACTATGAAAGTTGTGCCCGCCGGCAAATATATTAGGGCAAGGCAAGCCTTCATACGACAATCTTGCACCATCGGTACCGCCTCGTATAGGCTTCACTTTGGCTTCTATATCACATCGTTTCATGGCTTCTATTGCCTTATCCACTATATGAATATGCGGCTCTATCTGCTGTTTCATATTGTAATACGAATCCTTTATCTCCAATTGTATGGTATCTTTACCATAATTGTTGTTTAACACAGATATCATATCAGCCATGTATTTCTTTTTCTGTTCAAACAAATCTCGATTGTGGTCGCGGATGATATAATACATAGTAGCTTTTTCAACAGTTCCCTCCATATCGGTGAGGTGATAAAAGCCTTCGTAGCCTTCGGTCTTTTCGGGACGCTGATCGTGGGGCAAAAGACTATTTATCTCTGTTGCAATATTCAATGCATTCAGCATTTTGCCTTTGGCATATCCGGGATGTATATCTTGTCCTTGTATCGATATTTTCACACTCGCTGCATTAAAGTTTTCGTACTCCAGTTCACCTATTTCGCCCCCGTCTATGGTATAGGCATATTTTGCTCCGAACTTTTCCACGTCGAAATGTTCTGTGCCACGCCCCACTTCCTCGTCGGGAGTGAAAGCTATTTTTATATCGCCATGAGGCATTTGAGGATGTTCCACTATATAGTTTAATGCATACATTATGGCAGCCACACCGGCTTTGTCGTCGGCACCCAATAGCGTGGTGCCATCGGTGGTTATGATAGTTTTTCCGTGATACTGTTTCAATTCGGGAAATTTATCTACCGACAATATTATATTCCTTTCAGCATTAAGTACAATATCTTCGCCATTATAGTTTTCTACTATCTGTGGTTTCACATCCTTTCCCGCACAGTCGGGCGAGGTGTCCACATGCGCTATAAAGCCTATTGCCGGCACTGCCTTGTCCACATTGCTTGCTATCGATGCCATCAGATAGCCATATTCATCCACTTCGGCAGATATACCCATGGCTTGCAATTCGGCTTGCAACAATTTCTGCAAATCAAATTGCTTGGCTGTGCTGGGTTGGCATTCGTTTCTATCGTCAGATTGTGTGTCGACAGCCACATATCGCAAAAATCTTTCTAATATATTCTCCATAATCTAATACCTTTCTATTATACTTCCTTTTTCGGCGTAATTTTTCATCGTTATATACGTAGGTATATTTTGTTTCAATTCTTCCACATGGCTTATTATACCCACTATCCTGTTTTCTTTACCGAGCGACTTTAATGTATTGAATATTATCTCCAAACTATCTTTGTCCTGAGTACCGAAACCTTCGTCGAGGAAGAAAAACTTCTTGGTATTGTTGGCAAAACACTGCACACTGTCCACCAAAGCAAGTGCCAAAGCCAACGAAGCTTGGAATTTTTGTCCGCCGCTGAGGGTATCTATCGCACGTACTCTTCCCTGATTCAAATTGTCTCGTACATCCAACTCTTCTTTTTCGTTTGTAATTATGGCCAACTGTTGCGATGTCATTTCCTTAAAACGAACATTGGCATTGTTTACCAAATTTTCCAAATACATCCCCGATACATATTTCATAAAGCCACCTCCTTTAAACATACCGGCAAGAGTTTTTAGGTTTGCCTCACGTTCTTCCAACTGTTTATCGTCTGTTTCCAATTGTTGTTTCCTGGCAAGGTTTTCTTTAATATTTTCGATGTTTTGAGCCACCACAGCCTGTTCTTTCAATATGTTTTGGTTTTTCTGTTCGGCAACTGCCAACTCATTTTTGCAGTCGGTATGTGTTTGGGAATTGTAGGACTCGCCGGCTATTTCTTTTTGCAACTCGTCTTTCTGTGCCACTATGGTGTTGTAATTGCTCTTAAATGCATCTATACTCTCTTGTATGCGGTTGGCATCAAGATTTTTCTTTACAACGGCCTCCACATACTCCAACGATTCATATATACTACCTTTCACTTTTCTTCCCAACTCGGCATTTATCTGTTCCATCTCCACCATTACCGTCGTTTTCTGCTTTTCCAATGTTATTTTTTGTCCCTCGCTCTGGTTGAGGGTGGCATTTATCTTTTCTTTTTTATCGGTCAGTTCAGCGTAGCTTTCTTCTATATTTTTTATAACACTTTTCTTACCTTCCAACATCGTCGATATCATATCGTTGCTCATAGTTTCGCTCTGTTGCCACAAAGCTTGGTCTATATCATTTTTACTTTGTTGCAATAGTGTTTGCTTAGGCAATACGATATTTATAGTCTGCTGCAAATTAGTGTTATATTCATCACGTTTCTTTCCCGATTGCATAATCTCAGTTTCTTTGACTCTTATATCGTCCAAGAGTTTATTCAAACGTTTTATTTTGGCATTCTCTTTGTCTATACGGGCTTTATAATCGTTATCGTTGTAGGCAAATCCCGCCCACACAAAAGTTTCTATATGAGTAGTTATAGCATTATTTAATTCTTTTCTTTTGGTATCTGCCTCGGTCAATTCGGCTTTTCTATCGTTTTGTGCCTGGCTGTTTCTATCCACCCATGTCAATGCGTTGCGATAGAGGTTGTCTTTTTCTTTTTCGAGACTGTCAGCCATCACTTTCAGTTTTTTTATCTCATCTTCAACGCTACCCGTGGTTATATTTGGGTGATGCACACTACCACACAACGGACAAGGCTCGCCATCGTGCAAAGCAGTGGAATAATGATACAATTCTTGCTTAACACGCAATGTGTTCAATTTTTCGTTGGTGGATTTTATTTTGCTCTCTATTCTGTCTATTTCTTTTACTATATATTCACGAACTTCAACTAAGTTATGGCTACAACCTTGCAAATAAGTTCTTCCCTCCACCAAGCTATTCAACTGATTATTCAATTCATTATCGGCCGACAATATCTTTTCTCTAACTTTATCATTCTCCGACAATTTTTCCAACAATTTGTGATACATAGTATACCACTCATGCAGCTGCATTAATTGTTCGGCAGGCAATGTTGTTTCTTTCAGTGCATTATAATCTTTTTCCAAACAGTTTTTCTCTTCGTTAAGTCTATCTGTCTCCTGTTCAATATCCTTTATAATGTTAGTCAACTTCTCTTGCTTGGTTTGCAAAATTGCTATTTCGCCTTCCAAGGTTCTAACCTCCAACAATTTTTGCAAATCATCCCTCTCTCTTCTGTAAGCATCCTGATTATTGTATTCTTTTTGGCAGTTTTCGTATTCTGCCAATATCTCTTCGGCTTGCTTTTTGTGGACCAAATAAACGGCTTCCACCTTTTCCAATTCCTTTACTATCTCATCTCTACGTTTGGCAGTGTTATTCCGTTGTTTTATATCCTCGCCAAAGATACGCACACAGTCGTTATACTCTCTCAGTTGTTCTGTTAGTTTGGTTATGGCAACCTTATCGTTTTCTAATCGTTGCAGTTCTGCCACACAGGTATTATACTTATCCACCAAACCTTTCAGTTTATCCATTTGGGCAACTCTTTGCTTGCAATTTTCCAACTGTATTCGGTTTTCCTCAAGATCTTTGTTCAGTTTTTCCAACCTTACACTTTCTTCGTCCATCATCTCTTTCGAAACAGTGGCCAATTGTTCCAACTGTCCCATTATAAAAGTTCTCTTTTCTTTGGTTTCGGACAACAATGCATCGGCTTTGTTGTACAAATCGTATTGCTTCAGTTCGGGAAATATTTTCGAAAACATCGTGGTGCGCTCGCCGGCGGTCATCTCCAAGAAGTCTTTAAAAGCGCCTTGCGGAATTATTATAACCTTGCGGAAATTATCGTAGTCGAGGCCTATGATATTATCTATTTTATTGGCATCGTCTCTCGTATCCAAAGCCACCCATTCGCCATTCTCTTTCTTGTAAAGTTCGCGTCTTGAAGGGTTAATTCTCTCAAAATTCCTAGAATTTCGTTTCATTTTCACTACCGACCTATACTCCACTTCGCCTACCTCGAACTCAAAATCGATATACAACTCATTAGAGCTCAAGTTCATCATATTATATAAATACTCTCGGCCACCCATACGCTCAGATTTCGAATACAATGCAAATATGATAGCCTCCAATATAGTGGACTTGCCCGAACCCACTTTGCCAAAAATACCAAACAATGCCTCTTGTGTAAGTCGGCGAAAATCTATAATCTGTTTATTCTCTCTAAACGAATATATTCCTGATAATGTAAGCTTTAAAGGTATCATTTTGCTAATATTTCGTGAAACAATTTCATTATATCCTCGTTGGGTTCTTGTCCACCTTTTTGCTTTTTAAAATAGTTTACAAACAAAGCATCGGTGTCGTGTATCAAATCCGAAATCTTGTGTTGCACACTCTCCTCTTCGTCTATTCCCAATATCTCGGGACGCAAGGTTACTATTCTGTCGTGCGAATGGTTTATCATCGCTATCTCGTTCGGAGTAAGATAGGTATCGCTTTTAATGGTAAGGTACACCCACACATCGGGGTTGTTTGTAAGCCAACAGCATGCATCACTTACATTGTCAAACACCTTGTTTACCAACTTACAGCCCCCCTTCAACTCCACCTTTCGGGTTACGGCCTCGCCACCCGGCTCTATATCGGATATCAACACATACTTATCCTGCTCGCTTTCGGCAAAACTATATTCCAACGGACTTCCGCTATACCACACTCTGCCGCCACCAACCTTAAAACAACGATGCAGATGGCCCAAAGCAACATATTGCACCTGTGGCGGAAAATTTTCAACATACACTGCCGAAGCACCTCCCACATTTATACTGTTTTCGTCGTCGGGCTCGGCCATAGGGTCATCGGCACCCTTGGTAACAAACAAATGCGTAGTCAACAAGTTCACTCCTTTGTCGTCGCAATACTTTTCGGCCAGATAACGCCAGCGACTCTCCAACTCGTTTCGCAACTGTATATCTTGATCTTCCACACCCAAAAACTTCTTCAATCGCTCGTGGTTGGCAAAGGGGGTAAAAAGCACGCGAACAGGATACTCCACCTTCGGCAACATCAACTCCATAAAACCCTCTTCGCTTTTTATTACAGACACGTTGCCGGCAGTAGTGTACTCCCCTACCTTCGAATAAGGACTACCCAACAGATATATCCCCTGCACATCTGCCAATGCCTCCGGACTCTCTACCCGTTCGGGACTGTCGTGATTGCCCGCTATACAAACAACAGGACGACTGCCATTGTTCGACAACTCGTGCAGTGTGCTGTATAACAAATGTTGGGCTTGGCTCGATGGAGAATAGTTGTCAAACAAATCGCCCGCAACTATAACCATATCCACCTCTTCGTTATTGGCAATGGATACTATCTCGTTCATCACCACTTTTTGTTCCTCGAGACGGTCTTTGGACAATAATTTTTTACCCAAATGCCAATCAGATGTGTGCAATATCTTCATATCGTGATATTTATTCAGTTATTAGTAAAACTATTTTCCTACAAAGATACAAAAAAAGACAAACAATATCACTAATTTATCCAACAAAAGTTCTCAACAGTTTTTATACTTCAATACTCCGCTTTGGCTTCGCTACCGCTCCCCAGACTACAAGTCTACAAGTGGCTGCCCGCCTCCGTTGTCCGTTGTCTGTTGTCCTCAAAATGTAATGTTGTAATGTTGTAATATTTTGAGCTACGCTAACGCTTCGCAGACTACAAGACCACGAGACTACAAGTCTACGAGTGGCAACCGCACGAGTGTTTCATTAGTAGTTGTTCTATACCCTCTATACCCTTATTCCGCAATTCCATAATTCCGTAATTCCGGCTACCGCCAGTCCGTTGTCCTATAAAAAAACTTAGATTCTGATATGTCAAAGAACTATGCTGTTTAAAGTGGACAGCTACACTAAAAAAACAGACGCTATCCGGAATCGAAAGTAGTTGTAAATAACAACACAAAATAGGCAGCAGATAATAGCGAGGTTGACGATTCGGGTGCTACACCAAAACCCTCAGCCG
>JAFZFU010000076.1 GCA_017555745.1 Bacteroidales bacterium | reverse complement strand
GAGTATCGGCTGTTTTTTTGAGTAAAAAACCACAAAATTTCCACATCTCCAACACTTCTCAAGCCGCTGTAAAAGAATATGTTTACCATGGTTTGGGATTATACTCTTTCACCGGGAAAGAAAGAGACTCAGAAACAGGTTTTTCCTACTTCGGAGCGAGGTATTACGATTCGGATCTTATGACGGGGTGGCTTAGTGTGGATCCTATGGCGGATAAGTATCCTAGCTTGTCGCCTTATGCTTATTGTGCTTGGAACCCTGTTAGGTTGGTGGACCCGGATGGAAGAGAAAATTTATCAGCACTAAAGTGGGCAAGAGAAAATCTATCAAATAAGGGAATTCCATTTGGTCCAGGATTTAATGATGCAAAAGGTTGGAACTATTCAAGAGGAAGTATCCCAAATGAATTATATTGTTATGATGCATGTTTTGTTGCTTATATGAATTCCGATGAAAATATTGTGAAATTTCTGATGAATACAGGTTTTTCTACACCAAATGGTACTTTTTTCGGTCGTTGCAAATATCCAGGAGGAATAGACTGGTTTAAAAATGGAAATGGAAAAGATAGAACATTTGAAACAGATATAAGTAAGGGAGAATTAGGAGATATTATTTTTATGGGAGATTGTGTAAGCATGAATGGACATACAGCACTTTTAAATGCTCCTCCTCAATTTGGAACTTACATAAATGAAGATGGTACAACAATAGAAACAGTGACATTACATACTTTAAGTACCCAATCAGATAGTGATCCTGACAACTTTGGTGAAAAAGAATATACTTTTGCAAAACAAAGAAATGGAACATGGAAATTAGATGGTGGTACAAACCTTGTATTTAGAGGGTATGGTCAAATAAAATCAATTCCAAATGAAAATCAATAATATAAAAATAAAAGTTTTATTTACTTTTTTATTCATTAGTTTATTTTCAATAAGGGTTACATCACAATGTTGTGATTCTCCGACTAAAATGTCTCGTAAAGAAATTGATACTGTTTGTGTAGAGATATTTGATTGTTTTATAAAAAGTGAACAATTTTTATGGATAAATAGTTTGTATAATATTGATACTTCATATTTTCGTCCGGTTTTCACTTCAAATGTTGGATTAGAGTATTTCTTGAATAATAAAATAGTATTTATATCAGATACATGTAATTCAAAAGACTATTATTGGATGATTGAAATGGCTTTCAAATGTGATGATTACGAACATTGTACTGATGCGATACTATATACATCTTTTAAAGCGAAAGAAACCTATCTAATTATAGGTGTTACTGTCAAGAAGTCAAAAAATAAATGGAATTTGGTAGGATTTAATATTTATCATATCATTGATAATAATGAAAAAGAACATGATTAATTACTATCAAAATATAGGACTAAAATATCACTCAATCCTTT
Organism: Bacteroidales bacterium; assembly: GCA_017555745.1. Lineage (GTDB taxonomy): Bacteria > Bacteroidota > Bacteroidia > Bacteroidales > P3 > HGM05376. The sequence goes on along the minus strand of JAFZFU010000076.1, from coordinate 38,106 downwards.
ACCGGGAAAACTTGTTCTCCGCTTTTGTGCTACCGCAAAGCTAACAGCACAAATTCCTGCGGAAACGCTATCGCAAACTCACAGGTTTTTTCTTGTTCTCCGCTTTTGTGCTATCGTTTCGTTACCACTACACTTACCGCACAAATTCCTAACGGAAACGCTATCGCGAACCTACTAGGTTCGCTTCATGCAGAGACAGGCTTTTCCTACTTCGGAGCACGGTATTACGACTCGGATTTGATGACGGGGTTGTTAAGCGTGGATCCTATTTAGCATAGTATGATAATTTATTGCAACCATGGACTTTTTAGAAGTTGCTTTAAAAACAACTTACTTTATTGACTATATCGCCTTCAAACGAAAAAATTATAATTACCCTCAAAAAGACAACTCATCAGTCACAAAAAAGCACTTAATTCACGACATATAGTTTATTAAAAAGCGACATACAAAAAGAATTTATTAAACCGCAAACCGCACCTCATCAAAACATTACATATTTTTGTGTAATTAAAATCGACAACATACATTTGCCATAAAAGCAAAAGTTAGTACCTTTGCACCATATAACTATAAAAACAATCGTTTTGGCAGCAAAAACCACCGATAAGGAAACTCCTTTAATGAAGCAGTATTATGCTTTAAAGAAGCAACATCCCGATGCTATGCTTCTGTTTCGCGTAGGCGATTTTTACGAAACCTTTGGCGAAGATGCGGTACGCTCGTCGTCGATACTTGGCATAACGCTTACCAGCCGTGCCGGCAGCGAGTTGGCAGGATTTCCCTACCATTCGTTGGACCTTTACTTACCCAAACTGGTAAAAGCCGGGTTGCGAGTGGCGATATGCGAACAACTCGAAGACCCTAAACTGGTAAAAGGACTGGTAAAGAGAGGCATAACCGAATTGGTAACACCGGGAGTATCGTACAACGACAAAGTACTGGAAGTGAAAGAAAATAATTTCCTTTGCGGCTTGCACCTTGCCGATAAAGTGAACGGAATATCGTTTCTCGACGTGTCGACAGGCGAATTTTACATAGCACAGGGCGATATCAACTACATAGAAAAGTTATTGCAAAACTTTAAGCCATCGGAGGTGATATTGCAAAAAAAGAAACTAAAGACTTTCAACGATACCATATCCGAAAGATACTACGTTCAAACCTTCGACGATTGGGTGTTTACACCCGATTTTGCCAACGAACTGTTGCTGAAACAATTTGGCACCACCTCGCTGAAAGGCTTTGGCGTGGAGCAGTTAGAAGCAGGCATAGTGGCAGCAGGTGCTGCACTATACTACCTTTCGGAAACACAACACGACCGCACCAAACATATATGCAAGATAACACGCATAGAAGAGGATAAATATGTGTGGATAGACAAATTTACGGCACGCAATCTTGAACTTATATACTCGGCCAACGACAATGCCAAAACCTTAGTAGACATAATAGACAAAACCACAACCCCCATGGGGGCACGACAGCTGAAACGCTGGATAATGTTGCCGCTAAAAGAAATATCGCTTATAGAAAACCGCCTGAACATAGTGGACTTCATAATCATCAACCCCGACTTTTCGGACAGATTAAAAGAACACATACGCTCAATAGGCGACCTTGAACGGCTGATATCGAAAGTGGCTGTGGGAAAGATAAATCCGCGTGAAGTGTTGCATCTCAAACGCTCGCTAAAGGCAGTGGCCGAGATAAAACTGCTATGCAGCAACACCAAAAACGATACCCTTAAAAGTATTGGCGAACAACTTAACGCCTGCCATATAATATGCGAAAGAATAGAACGCGAGATAAGCGAAGAAGCCCCGGTATTGGTATCGAAAGGCAATGTGATAGCCGCCGGAGTTAACAACGAACTCGACGAACTGCGATCGCTATCGACATCGGGCAAAGACTATTTGGCCGCCATACAACAACGCGAAAGCGACAACACCGGCATACCATCGCTGAAGATAGGATTCAACAACGTGTTTGGCTACTATTTGGAAGTAACCAATACCCACAAAAACAAAGTACCGGAAACATGGATACGAAAACAAACCCTTACCAATGCCGAACGCTATATAACCGACGAACTGAAAGAATATGAAAGCAAGATATTGGGAGCCGAAGAACGCATAGCGGTATTGGAGTCGCAACTGTTTGAGCAACTATTGATAGCCCTTTCAGAATATATACAACCCATACAATACAATGCACAGCTTATAGCCCGCCTGGACTGTTTGCAAAGTTTTGCTACTTTGGCAATAGCCTCTAACTATTGTCGCCCCGAGCTTAGCAACAGCGGAGTGATAGATATAAAAGACGGCCGCCACCCCGTAATAGAAACACAGTTACCCATAGGTCAGGAATACATAGCCAACGATGTGCTGCTGGATAGCGACAACCAACAAATAATAATAATAACGGGACCTAATATGTCGGGTAAATCGGCACTGCTACGCCAAACAGCGCTTATAGTGCTGATGGCACAGATAGGCTGCTATGTACCGGCACGTAAAGCCAAAATAGGCGTGGTAGACAAAATATTTACTCGCGTGGGAGCATCGGACAATATATCGTCGGGCGAGTCGACCTTTATGGTGGAGATGAACGAGACAGCCAATATATTGAACAATATATCGGACAGAAGTCTTGTGCTGCTCGACGAGATAGGACGAGGCACCAGCACCTACGACGGCATATCGATAGCATGGGCCATAACCGAATATTTACACAACCAACCCGGTTGCCGCCCAAAGGTAATGTTTGCTACCCACTACCACGAACTGATAGACATGGAAGACCAATTTGAGAGAATAAAGAACTACCATATTTCGGTCAAAGAAATAGATAATAAGGTAATATTTTTGCGAAAACTTACCGAAGGGGGAAGCGAACACAGCTTTGGTATACATGTAGCACGCATGGCAGGAATGCCCACATCGGTATTGAAAAAAGCACAAAATATGCTGGAAATACTGGAAAAAAAGAGCGAAAAAAACGATGAAAAAACTGACAAAAACACATCGAAAAATGCGAAAAAACAGAAAAAAGACACCGAAAAAACAGAAAAAAACGGCTATCAACTCAGTTTTATTCAGCTCGACGACCCAACTTTATTGGAAATTCGCGACCGCATATTAGACATTGACATAGATACACTTACACCCATTGAAGCACTACTAAAACTGAACGAGATAAAAAAAATTGTAAAGAAAAAGTAAAAAAAATTTGGTCAGTATAAAAAAAAGTAGTAATTTTGCACTCGTAAACGAAACACAGATGATGTGTGAAATTGAGAAAGCGGAAATAGCTCAGTTGGTAGAGCACGACCTTGCCAAGGTCGGGGTCGCGAGTTCGAGTCTCGTTTTCCGCTCAAGAAAATACCCGAAGTGATTCGGGTTTTTTTTGACACAAAGCACAAGCGAGAGTGCATTGAAGTCTGCTCTGGTGGTGGAATTGGTAGACACGCAGGACTTAAAATCCTGTGACCATTGCGGTCGTGCGGGTTCAAGTCCCGCCCGGAGTACAAACAAAAAAAGGTGAGAATTTCGATTCTCACCTTTTTTATTTATTTATAGGTTGCTTAATTGTTTTTTGGTAAGTTTTTTCAGCACTTCGCTATAGGAATGATCTATGAGTTCTTTTACAAAACTGTTGCCGGCCATCGAAAGTCGGATTTGATTCCAATACTTTTTGTTGAAATGATATGCAGGTTGGATATAAGAATATCGTTCGCGCAATTCTATAACACGTTCGGAATCGCATTTTAGCGCCAAACAATCGGGCTGATTGAGCGATATACATGCGAATATCTTCCCTCCTACTTTAAACACCAGAGTTTCGTCATCGAAAGGGAAGCTTTCATCGGCACCTTTTTTACTCAAACAATATTCACGTAGGCTTTCTATATCCATCATTTTTTCGGCCTGTCTCGTTACAATCCCAGCTTATGATAGAATTTCCACCAACGGTCGGGAATTTCGTTTTTTAATGCCTGCTTATAATCCGAATACGAACAGGGTACCAACAGATGGCGGGCATAACGCTTTTTCATATCCTCTTCGCAAGGTATTTCCATCCACCAACGGTCGCTCTTCTTGCTCTTATAAAACACCAAATCGACCGATTCGTCGTGCATTGCTATGGTATACTTCTTATAGTTTTGCTTGTCGATATAAGGAAAGTCGGAACAACGATTGTAAAAACCATCGATAAAATACCATATGGCATGAGCTATAAGATGGGCCGTTTGTCCATTATTTTCGAAATTTGGATTTAATTCGAAAAAGCCTATAGACGACAATTTGTCGCTAGCTCCGGCATAACGTGTTATCTGACATATTTCTTCGCCATAAAAACCATGAGGAGTAGGATTGCCACAAGCCGGTGCGTCGCTTTGCCGTATAGCCGACACATCGATAGTTACCATATCGGCATTACGCACAAGAGGCTCCACATCTTGCATATTATTGCGCACCAATCCCAAACGATAGGTATCAAAATGCAAGCTATCCATCAATTCAACCATATTCTTATCCACAAAATACGACTGATAGCCTATATTGGTAAAATTGAAAAGGAAATTGGGTTGCGAAAGAATAATCTTGCTTAAATATGAACGCGAATTAAGATTTTCGTTTTCGGCACCAAGGTCGAAACGAGGATCGACATTGAATATATTTATTATCTGTCCCTGTTTTTCGTAAGCTTTGTATATGGCGTATGTGAGTTCGTGGCCACCGCCCAATATTATAGGGGTGATATTGCGATGTAGCAGTTCGGCCACCACTTCGGTAGCGGCATAATAAGTATCTTTGGGCTTTTTGCCCATCTCAATATTTCCAATATCCACAAGGTCCATATCGTAGTTAGGAATCGACAAATCGTATAGTTTCTTCCTAATCTCGTTGGGCGCATTTTCGCATCCTTGGTTGTTATAAGAGTTACGTCCTTCTTTTATTCCCAAAAGAGCAAGACGTGCATTCTTTATCTCCGGAAAGTTACCTTTTTGGGTATATGCAACCACTTTATCGCCTAATCTTGGCAAAAATTCGTTGTGAACAAAATTAATTTCATCAAAGCTAATTGGCTCTAAATAAGTATCTAAATTCATATTCAAGTCTTATTATTGGAAATGTAAAGATACGAAAAATTTGCATATATGACAGAAAAATCCGAATTTTGCACCTCGTTAGACCCTTTTGGGAAGGTATACATAGAATTAGAAAATTACAATAAAGATGAATTCGTCTGTCGTAAAATGGATATTTCCGTTTATATGTGGAATATTATTGGAAGGTGTGTTTGAAATAAAACACGCATTGATTCCTATGATATTTTGCGTATTGTGTATAGTTGCTTTCATTGTATGCCTTCGTTTTACATATCGCCACAAGTTGACACAGATAGTATGCACTGCATTGATAGTGGCAATATCGGTGACGTTTGGATATAGTTTGGCACTGTTGGAATCACCCCTACGCAGTCAATATCATTATAGCCACTATATACCTTCTGCCGATATGTATGAAGTAATGGTTGACAATATGCCGACACATACAGACAAATATGTAAAAGCGATAGCAAAAATAAACATGGCTCATCAGCCCGAAGGGTGGAAAGCTGTAAATGGCAAAGCAATATTGTATTTTACAATCGATTCGACATCCGAAACACTGCAATACGGCGACGTACTACTACTAAAAACAAAACTGCGAGATATAAACACGCCAAAAAATCCATACGAATTTGACTATAAGAAATATCTATCGCGAAAAAAGATATATGGTAATGCTTACATTTCCGACCAATACAGCATTATAGAAAAAAGCAATCGCAACGATATAAAATCCACAGTATACAAACTGCGACAAGGCATGATGGATATCATAAACTCCACATCGCTAACAACACAAGAAAAGGCCATAGCCGAGGCTATGCTATTGGGATGGGACGAAAACCTTGACGACGACACCATACTTAAGTTTTCGAATGCCGGCATATCGCATCTACTTTGCGTATCGGGACTACACTTAGGAATAATAGCAACCATGGTCGGTTGGTGTTTATTTTTTATAGGCAACTCCAAAAAACACCGCATCATAAAAGGATGCATACAGATAATAATTTTGTGGATATTTGCCGGAATAACCGGCTTGGCACCCTCGGCATCGAGGGCAGCCACTATGTTTTCGCTTGTAGTGATAGGCGAAATGTTTTTATCGCGAGCCAATATTTACAACAACCTTGCCACATCGGCATTGATACTTCTTGTGGCAGACCCCTATTTGATATACGACATAGGGTTTCAACTTTCCTATTTTGCAGTAATAGGCATTGTATCTATTCATCCTGCGCTATACAATCTATTTTCGTTTTCCAACAAAGATTGGATAAAAGCATATTACAACAAAAACGGCAAACCTTCAAACATAGTTGATGCTCTTTTATACGCATGGCAATGGATAAGCAACGCCACATTATGGCTCTTGTCTAAGATATGGAACTTCGCCACCATATCGATAGCAGCACAACTGGCAGTTACCCCTTTCCTATTGTATTATTTTAATCAATTCCCGATATATTTCCTCATTGCCAACATACTTATTGTTCCATTTGTAGGAATAATATTGGCAACATCCATAGCTATGCTTATGTTTCATAACATCGGCATAATAGGGCAAATATTTGAATACTTATTTTCGAAAGAAATAACTTTTATTGATTTGATTACATCATTTACATCAAATCTTCCCTACGTCTCCATCAAAGGTATCTGTTTCGACGAATTTATGTTCGGATTAGGAATTATCAGTATAGTGGCGTTTGTTCTATGGATAGGTCGTAAATGGAAATACTATTTATATACCGCACTGCTATCGCTATCGGTAATAGTACTATATAGTTCATACATCAAAATATCGACTTCTTCGCAATCGAAATGGACGGTATATGACACTTCGAAAGGCTTAGCCATGGAAGTGATGAGTGGAAACGAAAGTTGGTTTATAGCCGACAGTGCACTGCTTGCCGACAGCAAACAAGTAAAGTATTTTACCGACAACTATCGTACACGACATTGCATATACAAAACCGACAACATATCACTCGACGACACACTACACAACGATATTATATATAAAAACAAATTGTTTGTAGCCTTCGGTAATCATCGCATCGGAATAATAACCCAAAGTATTAACAACCACAGTTCTCAGAAACTACATCTAAGCCATATAATAGTAACACACAATGCCGAAGTATCAATTTCGGAGCTATGCAATAATTTTGATTTTGACACCCTTATAATAACCTCCGACAACTACCACCGCAAAGCCAAAAGGTGGATTGACGAATGCAAAGCATTAGGCATACCTTACCATTATACAGCCCAAGATGGTGCATATATAGGGAAACAATAAAACAAGACTATCGCGTCTGCTCCCAATTGATAGGTTGTCTACCCAAGCCTACAAGTATCTCGTTGGCCTTACTAAAATGCTTACAGCCGAAAAAGCCTCTATATGCCGACAGTGGCGAAGGGTGTGGAGCCGTAAGTATGTAATGTTTCGAAGTATCGATAAGTTTGCTTTTGGCAATAGCCGGATTACCCCACAACAAGAATACTATACCGGTTTTTTGGTCGGAAAGTTTGCATATCACACTATCGGTAAACTGCTCCCAACCATGTCCGAAATGCGAGCCTGCATAATGAGCACGCACAGTAAGCGTGGTATTGAGCAAAAAGACGCCCTGTTTAGCCCATCCGGTAAGGGTACCACAAGTAGTGGGAATATTGCACCCAAGATCGGAATTTATCTCTTTAAAAATATTTACCAATGAAGGCGGACATGCAATACCGTCGGGTACCGAAAAACATAATCCATGAGCCTGACCTTCGCCATGATAGGGATCTTGACCCAATATCACTACCTTAACATCATTAAAAGGAGTATGCCAAAATGCCGAAAAAATATCCTTACCCTTAGGAAAACATTGGTAACGCTTGCGTTCTTCGACCAAAAAACTTTTTAAATTGGCAAAGTATTCCGATTCAAATTCGGATTTTAACACCTCCAACCAACTCTCTTCTATTATAGGTTTTACTTCGTTCATAATTGTATATATCTGGAATATGTAGTTATAAAATTGCAAAAAGCAATTTGCAAAAGTACGATTTTTTTTACAATCGACCAAAAAGCACTTTTTAGAAGTTACCCTTAATAAAAAAAACGGCTGAGTTTCCTCGACCGTTTTTCTTTCAAAAGTCTATCAAGAGATCAATCATCTATTCGTTTAAAATTTCCTTTTTTATCAAACTTAAGTTCTACATCGTTGTCCAATTCCACTTCAAAGTGATGATGCTCGCGTTTTATCTTAACTATACGACTACCATCATAATTGTCGGCCACATAGTCGACAATGCTTTGGAGTATAATACCTTTTGGTATTTCAACATTAGGACTTTCTATCTCTTTCCATTCTCCCTTTTTGTCGAACTCTATTTTAGTCATATTGTCGAGATGCACATCGTAAGTTACTTCTAACACATCTTTATCCATTTTGGCACGAGTTACCTTAACATCATTCCAATAGGTCGTAAGAAATTTTTGAGCAACTTCGGGCAATTGGTTTACTTTAATGGGATGATCGTGAGCAAATGCCACTGTTGTTCCCATCACTAATCCTATTATCAATAAAAAAATCTTTTTCATCGTTTTATTATTTTTGTTAGCAAAATCTTTCATTTATCGTATAACAATCGTTGAGATAAAAAGTTTTTTAATCGTCGTAGCGTTTAAAATCAAAGTCGCTATCAAAAACCAAATCCAATCCGTTGTTTAACTCAACATCATAGTTGTAGCGATTTTTGTCGATTTCAACCACATAAGTTCCCTGATGATGAAGATTTATATAATCCAATATTTTGACATCCAAAATACTTTCCGGCACGCTGTCGTTGTGGCAATCTACATTATCCCACACACCTTCGGCATCGAAATCCACATTGTCGCCATCAATAAAACGCACTTCGTAGGTTTTATCAAACATCTCATCATCTTCCATTATATACGAAACCACTTCGTTAGGAAAATGAGCACTCAAAAATTCTTGCGATACAAAAGGAAGGTCGTTAAATGTTATTTTTCTTTGTTCATCCTTGCAACTGCTTAATGTCATTACTACCGATATTCCTATCATTAATAGGATGTTGTTTCTTCTTTTCATCTTTATTCTATTATTAATTATTAGTTAGTTTTAATTTTGTTCCATAATTGTAATGATAACAATTTTTAGTTACATTAGTAAGGTAAACCTTTTGTATTAATTTTATCTATTAATATATTTTAAGGCAACTTTTAAAAATTCCACGTTTTAGTAAGATAGAAGAAATCTTCTTTAAACTTTTGTGTGGTTTACGTTTTTCACCGAAATCTTTCTATTTCTTTTTCAATCGTATAGCCCGCTATGCTCAATCAAAAGAAAGTAAAAATCTTTCTAGTGAAATTCCGCAAACCACCTACAAAGCAATTTTTAGAAGTTGCCTTTATACAATATACATCTGTACAAACCATATATCGGCCGACAGTAGGTTTAGCTATAGACACAAAGGAGGCAAAGACATATCTTCGGCAAGTTTTTTCATTATTTTATCGGCTTCACGCACCACCTGTCTTGCCCAATACAATTTTTGTTCTATCTGTTCTTCGGGCGAAAGGCGCCAATTCAACCCTTCGGTGTTTCGCATTTTTTCGGTAAGATAAAATGAGCACAAAGCAGCCGAAACCGATATATTGAAACTTTCGGTAAAACCATACATAGGTATTTTTACAAATCCATCGGCATTTTTTATGGCAGTTTCAGAAAGACCGGTCTTTTCGGTACCAAACACTAATGCTATCGGTTGAGATATATCCAAATCTTGCAACATCACATCATTTTCGTGAGGCAAAGTAGCTATTATCTTATAACCTTTATTTCGCAAATCGTTGTAGGCTGACAAAGTATTATCTTGATCTTTTTTATTGTAGCGATAATAGTTTACCCACTTCGACGATCCCATTGCCACATCGGGATTTAAAGTATACTCATATTGATTTTCTATTATATGTACATCTTGAATCCCAAAACAATCGGCAGTACGAAGAACCGCACTGGCATTTTGCGATTGAAATATATCCTCCATCACCAAAGTTAGATATTTGGTGCGGTTTTGTATGTTTTGATCGAGTAATTGACGTTTGTTTTCGGAGAAAAAATCAGTTAAAGCATTGTATAATTGTTCTTTTTCGAAACAGCTATAATGACTGAATAATTGATTATATTTTTGTTTAATTTCTGGCATATCAATCTATTTTTATGATAGTTAAAGTATCAATGAGATTTGTTTAATTATATGCAAAGATAGTAATTTATTTTGTTTTATATTTTTCGATGTTGATAAAATAAATAATTTTCGTATCTTTGCAAAATGAACAGAACAGCACGAAACATAGCAGGATATTTATTTATAGCGCTTTATATGTGCTATACTGCGTCTACGACGCTGTTTGTTCACACACACAACTACGATGGACAGTTTGTAGTACACTCCCATCCCTTTGTCATGGGTGAAGGTGGAGCATTAAACCACAGCCACACTCTGTCGCAATCCTTATTTATACATTTCATCTCGTCGAGTTTGTTTGTAGGTATGTCTGCCATGATAGCATTGGGTGTGCTGTTTGTGGTGCTTGCCAAACAATATAAACACGATATAGAAACCTACATAAGGAAACACATCGTACACTACTCGTTGCGAGCACCTCCTGCCCTCTTACATAAATAAAAACAAATCATATATCCTTTTTTATCTTGGGAAGATAAATACTTTCTTTCCGAGAAAGCAGTAGGCTGTTGACTATGTGACAAACATGGCCAATGGTCTGCAGTAATTATTTTTATTCATCACAAACGACAATATAAAATAACATAATGAAATACATACATATAACAAATAAAATACTATTTGCAATAAGCATAATACTTGGCATAGCCATGCAATCATCGATGGCACAAACAAAAACCGACTCACACATACACGGACACGTATTAGATGCCAACACCGGCGAACATCTTCCGTATGTAAACATATACATTAAAGGTACCAACATTGGTACTGTTACCAACGAAAGCGGGCATTATCATATCGAAAACTTGCCTATAGGAACACACACTGTAGTAGCATCGTGTATGGGTTACAAAACAGTGGAAAAAACAGCAACTATAAAATCGCATAAGACCAATGTTCAGCTACATTTCGAAATAGAAGAAAACGCCATGGTGATAAAAGATGTAGTGGTATCGGCCAACCGTTGCGAAGTAGATCGCAAAGAAGCAGCCACTATTGTGAATATCATAAGTCCCGATGTGTTTGCCAATACCAATTCGGTAAACCTTGCCGAAGGGTTGAACTTCCAAGCCGGATTGAGGGTAGAGAACACTTGTCAAAACTGTGGAGTAAACGCAGTGCGCATAAATGGTTTGGAAGGCAAATACTCTCAAATACTCATCGACAGTCGCCCTGTTTTCAGCTCGCTGGCAGGCGTGTATGGTTTAGAACAAATTCCAGTATCTATGATGGAACGTGTAGAAGTAATACGCGGAGGAGGCTCAGCAATATTCGGAGCCAATGCCATTGGCGGAGTAGTAAACATAATAACCCGCGAACCCTTACGAAACTCATTAGATATATCCAACACCACACAGTTGATAGGCGGAAAAGCATGGGACAACGTTACATCGGTGAATGCTGCACTGGTAGCTCCCAATAGAAAAATGGGCGCTTACATTTTTGGAATGGCTCGAGATAGACAAGGTTACGACCATGACGATGACGGCTATACCGAACTAGGAAAACTAAAAGGAACTTCAATTGGACTGAGAGCCTACTACAAATTCTCCGATAACTCTAAACTATCGGCCGAATACCATGCAATGCACGAATTTCGTAGAGGTGGCGATAGTATAGATATGATGCCTCACCAAGTAACGGTGGCCGAGCAAGCCGAACATTACATTAATGGTGGAAGCCTTACTTACGATTTTATATCAAATGATACAAAAACTCGCTTCTCGCTATTCTCGTCGATACAAACCGTTGACCGAAAAACCTATTATGGCACACAATATGATGTGAATGCTTATGGAACTTCGAATGACTTTAGTTTGGTAAGTGGTGGACAGTTCAATTATTCGTTCGACAAGCTGCTCTTTATGCCATCGGAGTTTGTGGCCGGGTTGGAATACTCCGTCAATCAGTTGGAGGATATACAACTTGCTTACAATAGAACATTGGAACAAAATATTTATATAGCCAGTGCTTTTGCCCAAAACGAATGGAAAAATCAACGTATGGGATTGCTTTTGGGTGTGCGTGCCGATAAGCATAATTTGGTAGACAATGTAGAGATTAGTCCGCGTGCCAACTTACGCTATGCCATAAAGGAATCACTGATAGGTCGCATCAGCTACTCGTCGGGCTTTAGAGCGCCGCAAGCTTTCGACGAGGATTTGCACATTATGGCTGTAGGTGGCGAAGTGGCCATCATAAGTTTAAGTCCCGAACTTGAACCCGAACACTCAAAAAGTATAAGTGGGTCGCTGACATGGACCCCCAAGATAGGCAACAACGAATTGATGCTTCTTGCCGAAGGTTTTTATACCAACCTAAGCGATGTGTTTGTATTAACAGAAAAAGGATTTGATGCACAAGGTAACCTATTGCTCGAACGCCAAAACGGGTCGGGAGCATACGTAGCCGGGGTAAATATGGAGGCAACCTATTCGCCATTCATAGACCTAAACTTCCAGCTGGGCTATACCTATCAGCAAAGTCGATACAAGGAACCCGAACAATGGTCGGACGATGTGGAGGCTCAAACCCGAATGTTCCGCACTCCGGACCATTACGGATATTTCACCATCGACTATACTATGCTCAATTCACTTAAGTTTTCGCTTTCCGGAACATATACCGGTAGCATGCTGGTACAGCACTTTGCCGGATATGTCGAAAAAGACGAGCAGGTGGAAACCCCTCAGTTTTTCGATATGACGCTGAAAATTGCATACGACATCAAGGTGTCGAACAATAGCACTATGCAAGTAAATGCTGGTATCAAAAATATTTTCAACTCCTACCAAAACGATTTTGACAAGGGTGTCAACCGCGATGCCGGCTTTATATATGGTCCGGGTTTGCCCCGCACTATATTTGTAGGTATCAAAATGAGCATATAACTTTACTATCGACATAGTTTCTACAATTGAAACAACCGATCCATCGACCGGATTATTAAAAAAAGGTAGAGAAACCGAATAAAACATCGTGAAGAAATTAAATTTTCCTCACGATGTTTTTTTGCAACATCGAAAGAAAATCCAATATACAACTGCAAGAGGATAAAAAACCTTAAACATACATATAACAACATATTATCATTTTCATAAAAAATATTCTTTCCCACTAATTAACAAGTTCTGATTATTCCTCTAAAAATGATATACGAGCCACTTTTTTGAACAACATTCAACCAAAAAGGAGAAGGGTTCAAAAATACAAAACTTATCAACAATATAAAATATCTGCCATCGGCTGCCAAAAAAAACCAGAATAAAAAAGGAAGAAATTTGCCAGGAGAACAAGAGTAATAATCAATAAGATACAAAAAACATTCACATATTTGTAACCTTTTATAGAAATATCCGTTTTAGGTAACAAATGGAATTTTATGGAAGTTTTCAACATCTAATGGAATTATATGGATATTTTTGGAAAATTATTCGTACCTTTACAAATTGAAAAAGAGTAGATAAAAATGTCGTTAATACTTGGTAAAGAATATTGTAGAATAGATAACAATGGGCGATTTAAGTTCCCAATTGCGTTGAAACGCCAACTTCCGAGTTCGGAAGATGGTCGTTTTGTCATACGCCAAAGTATCTATGCCGAGTGTTTGGAATTATGGACCTACGCATCTTTTCAAGAAGAGGTAGAATTTTTGCAAAAAAATCTAAACCCTTACAACATTGAAGACCGAAAACTTCTTCGCAAACTTACCGATGGCAACATCATAGAACTCGACACCAACGACCGCTTGCTGATTCCTGCCGAGCAGAAATCATGCATAAAGGATGCAAAAGACATAGTTTTAACAGCGACAGGTAATTTTATCGAAATTTGGGATTACGACAAATACACCCGTATGAATGGAGAAGAGACTGATTATGCAAGTCTTGTAAACAATCGTTTGGGGGTAAACACTAATAGTGAAACCTTATAATTTCGAGATATATAATGAGTTATCATTCGCCGGTATTATTAACCGAAAGCATAGATGGGTTATCCATAAACCCCGATGGAATATACGTTGACGTAACCTTTGGAGGTGGCGGGCATTCGCGTAGTATACTACAACAACTAAGCGAACAAGGCAGATTGTATGCTTTTGACCAAGACTCTGATGCATTGGCAAACAGCATAAACGATAACAGATTTACACTTATCCATGAAAATTTTAAGTACCTAAAAAGTTTCTTACGCTTAGAAGGTGTAAGAAAAATAGATGGTTTATTAGCCGATTTGGGAGTATCTAGCCACCAATTCGATGAAGGTCAACGCGGTTTTTCGATACGATTTGATGCCACTCTCGACCTACGAATGGACCAACGACAAAAACAAACAGCCAAAGATGTAGTAAACGGCGAAAGCGAAACAAGATTAAAGGAAATACTATCACTATATGGCGAAATGCCGAATGCAGGACGTATTGCCAACGCTATAGCCACAGCCAGACAACAAAAAACCATCGAAACCACGTTCGAACTATGCAAAGCAGTTGAAAAACACATACCTCGAAACCAAGAAAACAAATACTTGGCCATGTTGTTTCAAGCCCTTCGCATCGAAGTAAACAACGAATTGGAAGCATTAGAAATTATGTTACAACAAGCGGTGGATATACTAAATCCCGGCGGCCGATTGGTTGTGATATCGTACCACTCATTAGAAGACAGAATAGTGAAGAACCTAATGAAATCAGGCAATATTGAAGGCAAAATAGAAAAAGACTTTTATGGCAACATAATAACAAACCTAAAACCCATAACTCGCAAACCTATAACACCATCAGACGAAGAACTACAAGAGAACAACAGATCGAGAAGCGCGAAATTAAGAATAGCAGAAAAAATAGGATAGCATGATAAATATATCAAACATATATAAAAAATATATTGGGAAGAAAGGTAAGGCATCGGACAACAACGAGCCAAACGCCGAAAATGCTTCTAACAATAGTTCGAAAACATCCAAAATAGGTGTTATCGACATTATCGGGGGGCGCATTTTGGTAAAAAAATCCGTGCTATCACAAATACCACTATTAATCATGATAGTGATATACTCCATCTCTATGGTGGCAAACCGATACTATATCGAACAAACATCAATAGAAATAAAAGATCTACAAAAAGAAATCGACGAGTTGCAAATACGTAAAATTCAAGTAGAATGCGACTATGTAAATATGATAAAAATCAGCGAAATGAGTAAGCGATTAGAATCTAAAGGCATACAACAATCTACCGACCGTCCATCAAAAGTAATAATAAACAAAGACTAAACCAAGATGAGTGATAATAATAAAAATATAATAACAGTACAGCTTGGAGTTATACTCTTGATATTGGTGTTGGGATTTTGTGGACCTATAATATACAAAATCTTCGATGCGCAAGTGAGCGATATTGAAATACATCGTAAAAACGCCGAAGAAAACAGCATACGATGGGAAAAAGTAGAAGCCCATCGTGGCACCATATATTCTGCTGACGGAAAAATATTATCAACATCACTACCTATATACGATGTATACATCGATCTTGGTGAACACAAACAAAAAAACGCAAGTAGAAAAGAAAACGAACCTGAATTTGAGTACATACAAATGGTTCCGGATTCGGTTTTTAACGCAGACATAGAAGAACTATGCAAAAATTTGGCAGACCTATTCCAAGACAAAACAGCCGAAGAATACTTAGCCACACTAACAAAAGAACGAAACAATAAAAATCGTCGCTGTCCAATACATAAAAACATAAACTACGACCAATTGCAGAAAATGAAGACATTTCCAATACTATGTCGTCAGCTTCAAAAAAAGAAATCAAAGAAAAACGAAATAATTGATACCATTGCAACAATTCAAAGCACGAAAGAAAATATCAAGTTTAGATATGATAGCTTAAACAAACCCTATCAATTTCGTCGTGCAGTGATAGTTGACGAACGTTCTGTTCGTATAAATCCTTATGGTAACTTGGCACGCCACACCATAGGCATTGCCGTTATCGACCAAAAAGAGATTACTAAGGCCAATGGCAAAAAAGAAAAAGTAGACACCGTCAAATACAGAGGATTAGATGGTTTTTACGATTCTTATCTAAGAGGCCAACAAGGCAAACGCAAAGTACGACTATTAACAAGAGGTGTTTGGATTCCTATTGACGATGAAGAACAACGCAAAGCTATCGATGGCGACGACATTGTATCCACCATCGACACTCGTTTGCAGGACCTTGCCGAATCGTCGCTACGAAAATGCTTAATAGAAAACCAAGCCGACTATGGTTGTGTGGTACTTATGGAAGTAGAAACAGGATATATCAGAGCCATAAGTAACCTTAACCATATAGATTCCTCAATAGGATATCGCGAAATACGCAACACTGCCTGTATGGACTTATACGACCCGGGTTCTACATTCAAAACAGTTACAGCTATGGTACTGCTCGAAAACGAACTATGCGACACATCATATTTAGTACCAACAGGAACAAAACAATTCAATCCTAAAAATAAGGAATCAATAATACACGATGTTAACAGCGAATCTAAAGATACTATTTCGATGAAACGTTCATTTGAAATTTCATCGAACGTTGGTACCTGTCAACCTGTATGGGATTTTTACAAAGACAAACGACAAGCTTTTGCAAACGAAGTACAACGTTTTCTACCATACAAGAAACTAAACATAGACCTAAATGTAGGTGGAGAACCAATGCCCAAGATAAGCGACGACTTTGGTCCCGACCGCAACTTCTTGACTTTTGCATACGGATATTCGTCAAGTTTAACAGCGTTGCAGTTGCTAACATTCTACAATGCGATAGCCAATAATGGAAAAATGGTAAAACCACTATTTTGCAGCGAGATAAAAAACAACAACTCGTCGATAAAGAAAATAGAACCGGTAGTAATCAAAGAAAAAATATGTTCACAACAAACCCTCGATAAAATACATTCGATGCTTGTTGGAGTAGTAGAAAACGGGTCGGCACGTCGTTTGTCGAAAACACCTTACGGCATAGCCGGAAAAACTGGCACTACACAAATAAACTACGCACAAAAAGGCAAAAGCCACATGAAATACAGAGCATCGTTTGTCGGATATTTCCCGGCTAACGACCCTAAATATTCATGCATCGTAGTAATTACTAACCCTAAAAAGAACAAACAACATGGTGGCGAAATAGCCGCTCCGGTATTCAAAAACTTAGCAGACAGGGTATGTGGAACAATGTTGAACAGCGAAATGCATACAGCAACCGACGCAGAAAAAGAAAAACCCTTTATAATGAAAGGGAATAGCAAAGAAATTAAAAAATTCTTTGAAGCAATAGATATCGAAAACGATGACTTAGATACTAAAGCTATGTGGAACGAGTGCTACATCGACAGCAACGATAATCTAACCTACAGAGCCTACAATACACGCTTGGGCATTGTGCCTAATTGTCACGGCATGACAATAAAAGATGCTATATATATGCTCGAAAAATTAGGATTGAAAGTAACATTTTCGGGACATGGCAAGGTAGTGAGACAATCGCCCAAAGCCGGAAGCAAATACAACAAAGGAAGTAAAATACATCTACAACTTGGTATAACTTCGGGAACAAATATTCCAAAAGACAGCAAGAAAATAACAGTAACAAATAACGACAAGAAAAACTAATGAAATTAAACGAACTATTATATAACATAGACTGCGAAATAATAAACAATCGCAACATAGAAGTAACTCAGATTACTTTCGACTCGCGTGATATACACGAGGGCGCATTGTTTATTGCTCAATCAGGAGTACATGTTGACGGACATAACTACATAGCCTCGGCCATAGAAAAAGGTGCCTCAGCCATAGTATGTCAACAATTACCTGCCGATATAAAAGCAGATGTGGTATATATTAAAACAGAAAATAGTAGTAAAGTTTTGGGATTGATGGCATCGACATTTTATGGCAACCCATCAAAAAAATTGAAACTTATAGGCATAACCGGAACTAACGGCAAAACTACAACAGTAACACTATTACACAAACTATTTAGACAAATAGGATACAACACCGGACTTATTTCGACTATAGTAAACAAAATAAACGAAAAAGAAATACCATCAACTCACACTACCCCCGATGCAGTAGCACTAAACAGATTGTTATCGGAAATGGTTGACAATAGTTGTGAGTATTGTTTTATGGAAGTTAGTTCACATTCCATAGTTCAAGCACGAATAGCCGGATTACAATTCTATGGAGCCATATTCAGCAATATAACCCACGATCACCTTGATTTTCACAAAACATTTGCCGAATACATAGCAGCAAAAAAGATGTTTTTCGACAATTTGCCGACATCTGCATTTGCACTTACTAATATAGATGACCGCAACGGCCTTGTAATGCTTCAAAACACTAAAGCAAAAAAATATACATACAGCATACAAGAAATAGCCGACTTCAATGTCAAGATACTGGAAAACACTTTTCAAGGGTTACTTATAAACATTAATGGCAAAGATGTATGGACACGGCTTGTAGGTCGTTTTAATGCCTATAATCTTTTGGCAATATACGCAACTACACGTCTATGTGGAATAGATGAAATGGAAGCACTTACACAACTAAGCAACCTACAAGCAGCAGAAGGCAGATTTGAATACGTAACTGGAGAAGGCAAAACAGCCATTGTAGATTATGCTCATACCCCTGATGCTTTGAAAAATGTATTACAAACAATAAATGACATACGCCTTGATAATCAAAAACTAATTACAGTAGTAGGCTGCGGTGGCGATAGAGATAGTTCTAAACGTCCGGTAATGGCGAACATAGCTGCCAACATGAGCGACACAGTGATACTGACATCCGACAATCCTCGTACCGAAGATCCAGAAAAAATACTCAATGATATGGAAGAGGGTCTTAACAACACTTTGAAGGAAAAAACTATACGTATCACCAATAGACAACAAGCTATAAAAACAGCTTGTAAGTTGGCACAAAATGGCGATATAATTTTGGTGGCAGGCAAAGGACACGAAAAATATCAAGATATAAATGGTGTAAAACACCATTTCGATGACAAAGAAGAATTAATTAACATACTAAAATAAAACAACATTATGCTATACTACTTATTCGATTGGCTTGATAAAGCATTTGATTTACCGGGAGCAGGTGTATTTCAATACATTTCGTTTCGTGCCTCAATGGCTGCAATAGCATCGTTGATTATAACTGTTGTTTTTGGCAAACCTATAATAAAGTATTTGCGAAAAAAACAAATAGGAGAAACCGTGCGAGACTTGGGACTCGAAGGGCAAAAACAAAAAGAAGGTACACCTACAATGGGTGGCATCATAATACTTGCTGCTATACTGATACCGACCTTATTGTTTGCCAAAATAGACAACATATATGTAATAGTGATGATTATTACAACTATATGGTTAGGCCTATTAGGCTTTTTGGATGACTACATAAAAGTATTCAAAAAGAATAAAGAAGGACTACCAGGCAAATATAAGATATTAGGACAAGTAGGACTTGGACTTGTAGTAGGTCTTATAATAATGTTTCACCCCGATATAACCATAAAAGAACGCAAATCTGTGGAAACATTTGTTGAGACTCACAATGTAAACATCGACAAAAACTACGAAAAAGCAAAAAAAGAATTTGTTGAACACCCTGTAAAATCTACAAAAACAACCATACCTTTTGTCAAAGATAATGAGTTTGACTATGCCGACCTAATATCTTGGATGGGGGATTGGACAAAAAATTGGGTATGGATCATATTTGTAGTTATAGTGATATTCATAGTAACGGCCGTATCCAATGCAGCCAATCTTACAGATGGCATAGATGGGCTGGCTACGGGAACATCGGCTATAATTGGTAGCACATTAGCAATATTGGCATGGGTGTCGGGCAATATAATATTCTCCAATTACCTAAACATAATGTTTTTGCCGAACATCGGTGAACTTACAATTTTTATATCAGCTTTTGTAGGTGCCACTATTGGTTTTTTGTGGTACAACACTCACCCTGCCGAAATATTTATGGGCGATACCGGTTCATTGGCTTTGGGAGGTATAATAGCGGTATTTGCAATCCTTATCAGAAAAGAACTACTAATCCCAATACTTTGCGGAATTTTTGTAATAGAAAACTTATCTGTAATAATACAACGATCATATTTCAAATACACAAAAAAGAAATATGGCCAGGGATGCAGAGTATTCTTGATGGCGCCTATACATCATCACTATCAGAAAAAAGGAATACCTGAACAAAAATTAGTTCAACGATTCTTTTTGATAGGGATAGTTTTGGCAATAATAACAATAATAACATTAAAACTTCGATAATAAAAATAGTATAATAATATGAATATAGAAACATTAGCAACACAAGGCAGAGAAAAAGTTTACAACGGATTGGCCGGAATAGATGTAGAGAAACTAAAAAAACTAAGAAACAAAAACCTTATAGATTGCTTCACCCATTTCGATAAGGAACCCTACCGTTTGCAATTTACAGCACGCATACATGGTATGGAGTTTATCAACGATGCCATGTCGCGTACACCTAATGCCACTTGGTATTCGCTCGAAACAATGGATAAAGCAGTTATCTGGATAGCCAACGGCGACAACAACACTACCGATTTTACAACTCTTATCCCTTTAGCACTACGCAAAATACGTATGCTTGTATGTGTAGGAAACGACAATACTCGTTTGCATGATGTATTTTCGGGAATAATACCTACTATAACAGATGTAAAATCGATAAAAGAAGCCGTTAACACCGCATTATATTCCGACATCGAAAATGCTGCAGTTCTATTCTCGCCCGCATGTGAAAATGGAATACCGGCAACAGAGCAAGGCAAAGAATATCAACGCGAAGTTTTCGACTTATAAAAACAATACACATAATATAGCCACAATGAAGAATATAAAGAGTTTCATCCGAGGTGATAAAATTATATGGGTTGTACTTATTCTACTCAGTTTTGTTTCATTAGTAGAAGTGTTTAGCTCTATAGGTAAACATGCTCACGATAGAGATATAGCTACTTTTTTTCTATTGTTTAAGCATTTTCGCATCATTTGCTTTACTTACCTAGTAATTGTATTTATTTCGCACATCAACTACCGTAAATTTGAACAATTATCACCTATAGGATACTTTATTTCGATAATTCTGCTTGTGGCCGCATTGTTTATGTATAAAGCCGGCTATAGCGACAAAGCCGCCGGACGTTGGATCGAAATACCTTTTCTAGGGCAACTACAACCGTCAGAAATAGCTAAATATCTACTTATTTTATTCATAGCTCGCTTTCTAACAAATTCACAAGATACTATAAAAGAAAAAAAGACCTTTTACTTAACATTAGGTGCTATTGGATTAATAGTCGGACTTATTTTCCCACAAAACCTATCTACAGCAGGAATTATATTCGTTTGCTGTTTCGTAATGATGCTTTTGGGTAATGTAAACAAAAAATATTGGACCATCGTAGCAGGAATATGCACCTTAATTTTTGTAGCCGGACTTAGTTTTCTTACTTTAGAATATAACTCAGGTGAACTTGAAAAAGATGAAGTAATGCGTACTGCCACATGGGGCGGACGTATATCAGAGTGGTTAGATGATGATCTTGATAAAAACACACAAAGAAACATTGCACTTAGGGCCGTTGCAATGGGAGGTCTTATAGGCAATCAACCCGGAAGCACTATACAAGGACGACTATTAAGCGAATCGCACAACGACTTTATATATGCTATAATTATCGAAGAATTAGGAGCTCTTGGAGGTATCGCAATATTATTGTTATATACGACATTATTTTATAGATGTGTGGTGATAGCAGGGAAAAGTAATAATTTATTTAAAGTACTTACAGTATCAGGATTGGGATTAAACATATACCTACAAGCTCTCATAAATATGGGCGTTGCAGTAGGATATCTCCCGGTAACCGGACAAACGTTGCCATTCGTAAGTTATGGAGGCACATCGTATATACTATCAGGCTGTGCAATAGGAATAATACAATCAATAGCACATTCAAACAACCTATCAAATAACAACGAAGAAGTTTTGGAAGATAAGAACGAAGAAAACATTAACGATAACAAAAAAAACAATAGAATATGAAAGCAATAATTAGTGGAGGAGGAACAGGAGGACATATATTTCCGGCATTGGCAATAGCAAATGCCATAAAAGATAGATATCCAGAGTCAGATATTCTTTTTATAGGCGCCATCGGAAAAATGGAGATGGAAAAGGTTCCGGCAGCAGGTTATCCTATAGAAGGATTGCCAATAGTAGGTCTACAACGCAAACTCACTCTAAAAAATTTGGCATTGCCATTCAAACTAATAAAAAGCCAACTTAAGGCAAAAAAATTAATAAAACAATTCAATCCCGATATCGTAATCGGTGTGGGAGGATATGCCAGTGCTCCAACATTGAAAATGGCTACAAAGTTGGGATATTCTACTATATTACAAGAACAAAATTCATATCCGGGACTTACCAATAAGATGCTCGCTCAAAAAGCTACAAAAATATGTGTAGCTTACGATGGGCTTGAACGTTTTTTCCCAAAAGAGAAAATAGTATTTACAGGTAATCCTGTAAGAAAAAGCATAGAGTATATCAATTCAAGCAAAGAAGAAAGCTACGAATACTTCAACCTAAATTCATCTAAAAAAACAATATTATCAGTAGGTGGCAGTTTGGGTGCCTACACTATAAACGAAGCAATAACCAATAATATAAACTTTTTTAAAGATAACGATATACAACTTATATGGCAAACCGGAAAAGGGTATTATCAAATAGCTGTGGATGCAGTGAAGCGTGCCAATGCTGAAGAAAATATAAAAGTATTTGAATTCATATCCTTTATGGACAAAGCATACACTATAGCCGATTGTATAATATCAAGAGCTGGTGCTATAGCCATATCGGAGCTTTGCTTAGTAGGCAAACCAACCATATTGATACCATCTCCTAACGTTTCGGAAGACCATCAAACCAAAAATGCAATGGCATTGGTAAACAAAGGTGCTGCTATAATGGTAGCCGATAAAGATGCCAACACGACACTAATAGCAACACTAACAGAATTAATAAACGACAAAACCAAACAAGAAACGCTAAGTCAAGCTTGTAGAGCGATGGGAGTACGGGATGCTGCAAACAAAATTGTTAACGAAATAGAAACCATTATTAAAACAAAGATAAAAAACTCACTTGTAAAATAATGAAAAGAGAAAAAACATATTACTTCTTAGGAATCGGAGGCATTGGAATGAGTGCCATAGCTCGATACTTCAATAGTATGGGACACAAAGTTTGTGGCTACGATCGCACAACTACAGCTTTGACTAAACAACTCGAAGCTGAAGGTATAGAAATACACTATACTCCCAACATTAATCTTATTCCAAAAAATGTTGATTTAGTAATCTACACTCCAGCAATACCTATTGACAATGAAGAATATGTTTATATAAAAACCAACAATATACCAATAAAAAAACGAGCCCAAGTATTAGGGGAAATAACAACTGATAAAAAATGTATAGCCGTAGCCGGAAGTCATGGCAAAACAACTACATCGGGTATGATTGCATACATTTTAAGCAAAAGTCACGTTGGATGTTCTGCTTTTTTGGGAGGGATAGTAAAAAACTTCGATAGCAACGTTGTAATAAATCCCGAAAGTGAATACATCGTTGTAGAAGCAGATGAATACGATCGTTCGTTTCATCAACTTTATCCTACATACTCAATTATAACAGCTACAGACCCGGACCACTTAGACATATACAAAACTCACGAAAACCTTATTGAAGCCTTTAAACAATATGGCAACCAAACAAATAAAAATGGCAAACTATTTCTCAAACAAAATATTGATTTAGAGATAAACGAAGATATACATACTGAACGATATTCATTCGATAATATAGAATCAGAATATTACGCTTGGAATGTGCGCATATACAAGGGAAACTACTATTTCGACCTTCACACTCCAAACCATGTATACTACGACATGGAATTAATGGGTGCTCCACTATATAACATAGAAAATGCTGTTGCAGCAGCAGCTGTTGCATTGCAATGTGGCGTAACAGAACACGAACTACGTTATGCTCTTAAAACATTCAAAGGCATAAAACGAAGATTTGACTATAGAATAAAAACCAACGACTTCGTTTTTATCGACGACTATGCTCATCACCCTCAAGAACTTTCTACAGTTATAAAATCGCTTAAAGCTATATATCCTCAAAAACGCATTGTAGGAGTATTTCAACCTCATCTATACTCTCGCACACAAGACTTTGCTCAAGAATTTGCAGATAGTTTAATGCCACTTGACGAAATAATACTCCTCGATATATATCCGGCACGAGAACAACCTATACCAGGGGTATCATCGAAGACCATACTTCATAAGATAAATAAAATGACTAAATACTTATGTGGAAAAGAAGAACTTATTAATGTACTTATAGCTCTTTCGCCCGAAGTACTAATTACATTAGGTGCAGGTGACATAGATGCAATAGTACCTAAAATAGAAGAAGCTTTTTTACAAGAACTTAATATACAATAATCAATAGATATGAAAATAAAACGCAGTTACTCCATCGCATCTAAAATCGCGGCAATTATTCTTATAGTTGTCGGCATTATCTGCGCAAATATCTCGCGAAATGAGTCGAATATCAATGGCATAAAAATTGATATTGATTACAACAATCGCGACACATTAGTAACAGCAAATAATATCGAAAACAAATTACGAACAGAGATAACAAACATTGAATTACTAACAGTAAAAGAGATTGACAAAAAAAAGATAGAAGAAATAGTCAATTCAAATCCATATATATCCAACTCAGATGTATCGGTAAGTATAAAAGGTACAATTCAAATACAGGCCGAACAACGTACACCTATAGTTCGTGTGGTACAAAATTCAAAACACTTTTATATCGACAACAACGGATACTATATGCCTACAAGTAATATAGGAAGTCAAAACGTAATATTGGCTAGTGGATATATAAAGGGAGACATAAACAAAAAAATATCATTGATCAACGACACTAACAACATGATAAACAATGATATTTATAAGATATATAAACTCACATCATACCTTTTGGATGATGATGTTTTAAAACACATGTTCGACCATATATACATATCTCAAACTGGAGATATCGAATTGGTTCCAAAAGTAGGTAACCACATCGTAGTATTGGGTAGCATGGATAATTTAGATGAAAAATTTGAAAACTTACTAGCTGTTTACAAAGAAGGATTTGCGAACTCTAGTTGGGATAGATACGTGAAATTAAATTTAAAATATAAAAATCAAGTTGTGTGTACTAAAAAATAATTAATTATGAGTAATGAAATTATCGTCGGTCTCGACATTGGAACAACAAAAATAGCTTGTTTTATAGGACAAGCTACAGAAAACGGAAAAATAAAAATTTTAGGATTTGGCAAAACAGAATCCATTGGTGTTGAACGTGGTGTAGTTAAAAACATCGATGACACTGCCGAATCAATCAAAAAAGCCGTTGAAGAAGCATCGGCCAAAGCTGACTATGAAGTGAAAGAAGTATATGTTGGTATTGCCGGTCAACATATCCGTAGCACACAATCAAGAGGTAGTCTCATATTAAAACCCGGTCCCAAAATAACAGAAGAAAAAGATATTGAAGAACTTATAAACAATCAATACAATACTCTTTTGGAACCGGGTGAAGAAATAATCCACGTTTTGCCACAAACATTTTTTATTGATGGCGAAGAACTAACCGTTAATCCGGTAGGGGTACATGGCAATTGTTTAGAAGCCAATTTCCTTATAGTTACAGGAAAAACCAACAATCTATGGCACATAAAAGAAAGTGTAAAACGTGCCAATCTAAAAATAAAAGGTGTAGTGTTGGAGCCTATAGCATCAGCCGAAAGTGTATTAGACGCTAGAGATAAAGAAGCTGGTGTGGCATTAGTCGACATCGGTGGTGGAACAACTGATATCGCAATATTCGAAGAAGGTGTTATTCGCTATACTTCAGTGATAGCAATGGCAGGGAATGTTATTACCGCTGACGTGGAAACCACTTGCAACATAATGCGAAAACAAGCGGAACAATTAAAAATAAAATTCGGATCGTGCCTACCCGAAATGGTAAAACAAGATGATATAATATCTATCCCCGGCTACCGCAATCAAGCACCACGCGAAATATCTATGAAAACATTAGCTCAAATCATTAATGCTCGTGCTCAAATGATTTTAGAAATGGCTACATCTGAGATAATTTCGTCGGGATGCAGAAAACTTAGGGGTGGTATAGTACTTACAGGAGGTGGTTCCAAACTAACATATATTGATGAATTGGCAGCTTTTATTTCAGGCACCGATACTCGAATAGGTTTGCCCAACGAACATCTTGTAGAAGATACAGCCGAAGAAATCATACACCCTATGTATGCAACAGGCATAGGTCTACTGCTATATGGCTTAAAAGATAAACGCTCACAAAGTGTAAAAGAAGAAATCGAACCCGAAGAAATAACTACTACAAATCCGGATTCGGAACCAAAACCACAACCGGAAGCTCCTAAACAAAAAAGATTTGTCGATGCAGTAACAGGTTTCTTTAAAGACTTCTTTACAGAAGATGAAAATAAAACCGGAAATTAGACAAGTCACATAATTAGTACACAGATTATAACAACCGGCAACTTTCGAAGATTACACTCTGCAAAAAATAGAAATAATTGACGAAAGTTGCCCAAAAATATCGAAAAGAACAGAACAATTAAGCCAATTAACAACAATGTGTTGAAAATTGCTATTGAATGTTTTTTCTCGATAACAAAATAAAATGTAATTTTACACTTGGATTAGAATAGTCATAAAAGAGAATAATCTTTTTATTATCAAATATTTAGAAACATATACACATGGAAGAAGACATATTAAACGGCAACAACGGCATAACATTTGATGCATTAGAAGAGCAAGCATCGTTCATAAAAGTAGTAGGCGTAGGCGGTGGCGGAAGCAATGCTGTCAACCACATGTATCGCCAAGGTATAAAAGGTGTAGACTTTGTGGTATGCAACACCGACCAAAAATCTCTTGCCCAAAGTCCTGTACCAACCAAGATAAAATTGGGCAAAGGACTTGGTGCCGGCAATAATCCCAAAGTTGCAGAAGCTGCAGCACGCGAAAAAACCGACGAAATAAGAGATGTAATCTCCAACAATACCAAAATGATATTTATCACAGCCGGTATGGGTGGTGGCACCGGTACGGGAGCCGCTCCGGTAATAGCTGAGATAGCTAAACAAATAAAGACCGAAGATGATATGGATGAAATATTGGTGGTTGCCATTGTTACATACCCTTATTCATTCGAAGGTCCGCGTCGTAAGAAACAAGCCGAAGAAGGCATAGCCGAACTACGAAAACATGTCGATTCCATACTCATTATAAACAACGACAAACTACGCGAATTTGGTAATATGAAGATGAGCGAAGCCTTTGCCAAAGCCGACGATGTACTTCTTACTGCCGCAAAAGGTATTGCCGAAATCATCACCGTTGAAGGATATGTTGCTGTGGACTTCAACGATGTCAACACCGTAATGGCCAATTCAGGTACTGCTCTTATGGGTGCCGGTATTGCCTCCGGAGAAAAACGTGCCGCAAAGGCCATCGAGCTTGCTTCGACCAGTGTACTACTAAACGACAACGATATTTCCGGTGCAAAAAATATTCTTCTTTATTTCTCTTATGGTCCGGAAAGAGAAGTTCAAATGGACGAGATTGACGAAGTTACCGAATACATAGGAAAACTTACAGGTGGCAATAGTGACCTTATATGGGGTATGGGTACGGACGATAGTTTGGGCGAAGAACTCTCTATAACTCTTATTGCTACAGGTTTCGAATCAAAAAAGATTGAAGGACCAAAGATATTTAAAGGTCCGGAAATTGACGATAAAAAACCTGAAGCCCCCAAAACTGACGAACCTAAGAAAACTTATGAACCATATATATCCAAACCGGAAGGAGTAAAACAATTCAATCCTGAAGGTCTTTATGGAGGACATACCGACAATAGTACACCACAACATATTGTTGCACAACCCGAACAACCCAAACAAGTTTCTCAACCGGCAGAACCACGTGGCCCAATAACACACACTCTCGATGACGACCCCGTGATGTATACTAAACAAAAAACTAACGCTACTATTGCAGAAGATGCTTCTATCAATATAACTATAAAACAACCCAGTGTGCAAACTGCACCTCAAAATGTGGCAGACGCTACTCAATATTCAAATCCAAGCGCTGTCGAAAACAATAGGATTTCGATAAGTCCAAACAATGAAGCAAGGACGATAAATCCTATTGAACATATAACTCAAAAAGAAGTCAGCGATCGTCAAACACGTATACGTCAAATGCTTGAAAAGTTGAGAACACCACAAGGAATGACAGAACTAGAAGCAACTCCGGCTGTTGAAATCTATGGAAGAGATTTGGTTGATAACGAGGATTCTTCGGTTAGTTCAATAAGAGCTACTATAAATAGCTTCGGAAATATTGTAACAAATACTCCGTTTCTAGCCGACACTCCGGATTAATAACACACAATTAAGATTTTTACTCATCTAATATCTAAATATGATATAACACAAAAGAACGCACGGCGCAACAACGGCCGTTGCGTTCTTTAATATTAATCAAACATCAATAAAATGAGATACCTAACATATTTACTTATATCCAAGACTCAATATAACATACATAGTCCATATCTTTTTAAGCTATATTGCGAAATAATAAACTCAACCATACCAAACAAAAAACTAGGAATAACACACCCACGCCGTGGCGACAAAATAACATACAAACTTGCCAACACATTCCAACCCAAGAATATATACATATCATCCAATAGTAATACATATACACACTCTATAATAAACAATGCAGTATACAAGATCGACACTATAGCGACAACAACTTCTACCCTACCCCCTACTATCGATATGGCCATAATAACATCAATAGATGAATGGAACGCAATAAAAAATAAAATACACGACAGTAGTGTTGTAATATGGCAAAACCAACACCGCAACAAACAAATAGAACAGGAATACGAAATGCTGAAAAAAGACTCAATAGTTAAAGTAACATTAGACATGTACAGTATAGCCATAGTGTTATTCCTCCCTCGCCTACACAAAGAAAATTATATCCTGCGCTAACACCAGATATTTTCCCTCGCGATGCTATTGCATTTTCCTCGCGACATTGTTCGCACAACATCACGATGTTTTTAGATCTACATCGCGATGTTTTTTTCATAGTTTTTTTGACACAATATCAATACAATATTTCGATGAAAATTTATCGTTCACACACCCCTTTTATGATAAATAGTTATTGTTTATTGATAAAATTCAAAGTCCCAGCAACCTACACAATATTCTAATTATCAAAAACAATTAAGGGTAGACAAATTTATTTATAAGAAAATCAAGATATATATGAAAAAAAAATCGTATCTTTGCAGTTTATTTTCTTTAGAAAAATAATAACAAACAAATTAAATATTTTATCAATTAATTAAACAAGTTTATGCGAAAATTAGTTTCAATTTTGTTGTTCTTGGCAATGCTTTTGCCATTTGCAACACAAGCTCAAACTGCAACTCCGGCTACTTTGCCCTATAGTTGTAACTTTGAGGATGACACAGAGAATGCTAATTGGACCTTTGTAAACGGTGCTGCTACCAATAAGTTTTTTATTGGTACTGCCGATAACAATGGAGGTGCAAAATCTTTGTACATTTCCAATAGCACAGATGGAAGTACTGCCGGCTATAACAACAGCAATACTTCGTTTGCTTATGCTTACCGCGAAATAACGGTAACAAGCAGTTCGTTTACATTCTCCTTCGACTGGAAATGTAGCGGAGAGGCAAGTAGTTACAGCGTGTATGATTTTGGCCGTGTGTTTTTAACACCTGCAACTGCTACTTTTGAAGAATGTGATGGAAGTCGCTATGCTACTCCTACAGGATTGGGAAACGACAGAACTCCCAGCGGTTGGATTGCCATCGACAACAACTCTGCTTTTGCAAGCCAAAGTTCGTGGCAA
Organism: Bacteroidales bacterium; assembly: GCA_017555745.1. GTDB lineage: Bacteria > Bacteroidota > Bacteroidia > Bacteroidales > P3 > HGM05376. Next base: position 7,452 of record JAFZFU010000076.1, on the reverse strand, counting down.
ACATTTACCAGCGAAGAAATTGTATTGGCTGCCGGAACATACAGATTAGTATTTTATTGGAAAAACGATTATTCGGGTGGTAACAACCCTCCCTTTACAGTTGATAACATTTCTGTACAAGAAGTATCTTGTCCAAGACCCGGTAATATTCAGTTAGTAAATATTACTGCAAATACTGCTACTATATCGTGGAATGGTGGCGCTACCGGTTCCTTTAACTATGAATGTATAGTTTCGGATACCACACGCACATACAATACTACTTCTGTAAATAATTCAGAAGTAACTATTTCGAATCTTTTACCAAACACAGACTACATATTCTACCTTCAAGGTGTTTGTGGAACCGATACTACAGGATGGAATTCTATAACATTTAGAACTAATTGTGCTCCTTATCCTGCCAGCGCGTTACCATTAGCAGAAGGTTTCGAAACATGGCCTAGCATTAGCTTCGATCCTTGCTATGTAGCCACTCATAATTCTTCTACATCGCATGGTTGGCCAAGTCTTTCTACCAGTTCTTATGATGCTAGCAATGGAAACAAAGCCGTATATTTATATGCACCTGCAACAGGATATTGCTGGTTTGCATTACCTGCTTACGAAATAGACCTAAACCAATTGCAAGTTAAATTCGACTGCAAAATACTTAGCCGCCAACTTGTAGTTGGAGCAATGTCGGATCCTAACGACATCACTACTTTAGATACTATAGCTATTCTTGACAACAACGATGGCGAATATCATTCTTACACCTTACCATTAAGCATATATGAAGGCACAAATAATTACCTTGCTTTTGTAGTTTATGGTGCTAATGGCGAACGTGGTAATGTTTATTTGGACGAATTAGTACTAGAGAACTTACCTGCATGTCCCGATCCTATCAACTTTGCAGCAGCAGCTACCGGTAGCGAAACAGCAGTAATTACATATATCGCTACAAGTGATATTGCCAGCTATATATTGGAATACGACACTACAGGTTATACCCGTGGCAACGTTAATGCTATGCAAGACTTATCTACTGCCGGCGACACAATATTCATTACCGGATTAACCCCAAATACTTCGTATGATTTTTATATGCGTTCGGATTGTGGTGGTGATACAGGAAACTGGATTGGACCTATCACCATACGCACTGCATGTGCTCCTGTAGCAGAATCTGAATTACCATACATCGAAAGTTTCGACACATGGGAAAACATCAATTCTAACCCATGCTATGGCATGCCGGCTGAATATCCTCAACCTTCTATATCCACAGCTCATTTTATGGATGGTACTAAATCATTATACATGGGTAGTAGTTATGCTAAAATGTGGCTTTCTATGCCTGCTTTTACAGCAGAAGTAGGCTCGTTGCAAATATCGTTTAGTATGAAAAGAGATGGCAGCGATGATTATCCTGTATTAGTTGGTTTGACTGACGATCCTACCGGCTTATCGTCGTTCGACACTGTAGCCACTATTAGATGCTATACCAACTCTTGGGAACGCAAATCTGTAACCTTAACTTCATACCAAGGCACAGAAAAATATATCACACTTGTATCTCCTGCAGGTTCTTATAATTATATCGATAGTATAGTTGTAGAATATGCTTCCTTCTGTTCTGACCCTATCAATCTTAATGCAGTAGCAATCAGTTCAAGCGAAGCTAAAATATACTTTACCAATACCGGCACACAAGGTGTTGATGTAATATACGGATTACATGGTTTCGATTTAGCCAATGGCACAACAGTTACATCTACAACAGACAGCATAGTTGTTGGTAATCTTGTAGCTAATACTTCGTATGACGTCTACGTACGTGCAAATTGTGGTTCGGAATCAGGTAACTGGATTGGACCGATGGTTGTACGCACTAATTGTGCAGAATTTGTTGATATTTCCGACAATCCTTTTATCGAAGATTTCAATAGCTATACTACAGATATAGCAACCACTTCCTATGCTCCCGGAACATATCCTAACCATACAATGCCTCAATGTTGGAGTTTCTTAAATATGGCGTCTTCGACATACGGCTATCCTCAAATGTTTTTATCTTCTAATTCTAGTTTCGCTGTATCCGGCAATTGTCTATTCTTTAAAGGTTCTGCCAGTGTCAATGCTTTTGTAACATTACCTAAGTTCAACGAAAGTTTAAATTTGATACGTGTTGCATTTACAACATGCTTTGAAGATGAAGATAGAGGTGTTCTTGTATTTGGTGTAATGACCGATCCAAATGATGAATCTACATTTATTCCTCTAGATACTATAGCAAACAACGAAAGCAAAATTCGTCACGAATATTTGCTTGACCAATATGAACTTTATGGTACCGGATACCATATTACATTCAGATTTGGTGATATCGAAAACTGGTATTTAGGTATCGACGATATAGTAGTTGACCTAGCTCCTACATGTAGACGAGTTGAAAATATCGCCGCTATCGATTCTACTATAACTACTACATCTGCTCAAATATCGTGGACTTCTACTGCTACAAATTGGATAGTAGAATATGGCCACGAAGGATTCACTGCCGGAACAGGCAATATGGTTGTAGCTAACACCAACCCATTTACACTTACAGGCCTTGACCACAGCACTCGTTACGATGTATATGTTCGCGCCGTTTGTGGAAGCGACACTTCGGAATATTCTATTGCTCCAGGAACATTCCAAACATCATGCGATGTTGTTACTGAATTGCCATGGGTTGCTAAGTTAGACGGACACTACAATGTATACCGCCATACCAACACAAATAATGCAGCTCCTACTTGTTGGGAACTAATCAATCGTGGCGAAACTTCCAGCTGGCGTTATAGCGAATCGGCATCAGATGTACGTTCAGGACGTGCTTTGTATTTCTATGGTTCATCATACTCTAGCACTGTTAATGATGACTGGTTGATAACTCCTGAATTACAATTGACAGGCAACGAACAAATCACCTTCTGGATGAGAAACACTTCGAATTCTGCATCTAATGAATATTCTGCGAATATGAAGTTATACTACTACATAGTAGATGCAAATATCGACACATTAAACACTGCTTCGTTTATCCAAATAGGCGATAGTATAAGAAGATCCGGTGCAGATGCTAATCAATGGGAAGAATACATAATACCATTAACAGGCCTATCGGGTAATGTACGTTTGGCATTTGTCGTAAATACAAGCAGCTATAGTTTCTGCATCGATGATGTTTCTGTAGAAGTAATACCTACATGTACACGTCCACGCGATGTAGCATTCTCTAACATTCAATCTTCTCAAGTTGATGTTGCATGGACCGGTATCGGCGACACTTACACTATAGCATACGGCATTAGTGGGTTCAGTATAAACGATGCTTCGGCATATCAAACTACTACATCAAATACAAACAGTGTTACTCTTACAGGTTTATTGGCAAATACCAATTACGATGTATATGTTGCTGCTAACTGTAGCAATCCTACATCTACAAGCCAATGGTCATACGTAGAATCTATCCGTACTTCTTGCGGTGCTACTGCTATTCCTTTCAGCGAAGACTTTAACAACTACACTAATGTAAGTACGGGATCCAGTGCTCCTACAGGATATCCTAACCATGAAATGCCTACTTGTTGGAATTTCCTAAACATGTCGGCAGACAATATGCCAAAAGTATTCATGAGTAGTAATCCCGGATACAATGTTAGCGGAAACTCTTTATTCTTCTTATCTAAGTCAAATACCTCTGTATATGCTATATTGCCTCCAATGGATGCATCTATAGATTCGTTGAGAATCAACTTTACATACCGCAACGAAGGAACATCAGGTTCTGATGGTATATTAAGTCTTGGTGTTGTGACCAATCCTAACGATGCGTCTACATTTGTTGAATTGGCAACCTATGACCGCACAACCACTCTAACAACTATTACTCACAATTTCTGGAGTAGTTCAATTAGCGGAAGAGGATATTTTATAGCATTCCGCTACACCGGTGGTACATCTAACAACTACTACTTGAGTATAGACAATGTAAGCGTTGAATATCTTCCTACATGTGTAGCTCCTGAAAACCTTGTAGCATCTAACGTTACCAGCTATTCTGCAGATTTATCGTGGGCAGGTAGTGGCGATTCGTATGTAGTAGCATATTCTACTAATGCCAACTTCAATCCTGATACTTGTACAGCTGCTATAGCTACTACTGCAAATAGTATCAACATCGACAACCTTGAAACTTATGCTACTTATTACTATACAGTAAGAGCAGTATGCGACGGAGATTCCAGTGCATGGAGTGCAATATCTGATTTCAGAACTGCTATAGATTGTGGTACTAACACATTCGAAGAAGTAGAAATTGTAACCGGTTCTACAAGCAATAGCTACTTACCTATTTATTCTTACAGCACTAGCTATACTAAAGCAAAAACATGGCAATTAGTTACTGCTCAAGAATTGGAAATGGAAGGCATGTATAGCGGAAGCATATATAGCGTAGGTTTCCAATTTGATGGCTCTGCTCCGGTAAATACAAACATCAGAGTATATCTTGCCAATACTACCCTTAGCACTATGGGAGTTGCTGATACTTTGGGACCAAACCAAATGACATTGGTATACGAAGGACCTGTTACATTCAGCAATGCTACTACATGGTCAGTTATTGAATTTAATACTGCATTTGCTTATACAGGTGGCAATGTTATGATAGCTGTTGATCGTACAAGCGGAATAAATACCTCCGGTAATTTTAAAATTAGCGATGGTCAAACAGGAGTAAACAGAAGTGTGTACAAATATGATGCCGGTTGGTCGGTAAATATTTATCCTACTACAAGACGTAATAACATTCGCTTTGAAGGATGTTCGACTACACCTGCTTGTCCTCGTCCTTCGGATATTACTATATCTAACATTCAACCTACACAAGCTGATGCTTCTTGGACTTCGGCAGCAACTAACTTCACTATAGCATACGGTCCTCACGGTTTCAGTATGGATTCTGTTAACGCTTATCAAGTAATAAATTCTACTACAAACAATGTTACTCTTACCGGTCTTACCGAAGGTATGAGATACGATGTATATGTACGTGCTATTTGTAGTGCTACCGACACTAGCGATTGGTCGTATATGTCGTCATTCGTTACTACATGCTCGGCTATCTCAGTACCATATAGCGAAAACTTCAATGGATATAGCGATGGTATTGCTTCATCAAGCGGTGCTCCTTCTGCTTATCCTTATCATTCGTTGCCTTCATGCTGGACATTTATCAACATAAGCGACAATTCGGGATTACACCCTCAAGCATACCTATCGTCTTACTATTACAATACAGCAGACAATAGCAACTATTTAGTTCTTAGTGCAGATTATGGCAAAACTATATATGCTGCTCTTCCTAAATTCAATGAACCTATTTCGTCGTTGTATCTATCTATGAAATATAGAACATATAGTGCTTCTGAAGGTTATAATGGCAAACCTGAAATAGGTGTAATGACCGACCTTAGCGATACATCAACATTCGTATCGTTGGAAACATTACCATTGACTACTACTTACACATTGGCAGAACATTATTTCTCGATGGATTCATTGACCGGCAACAATTATAACATTGTTATCCGCTTCAAAGCTCCTGCCAGTGCAAATGCAAACTATACTGCTATGTTTGAAGATATAGCTGTAGACTTTGCTCCTACTTGTATTCGTCCTATGGGTCTTACCGTAGATAGTATCGGACAAACCTTTGTAGACTTAAGCTGGAATAATGCTAATGCTGTAAACAACTTCGTTGTTGAATACAAAAAAGCTGCCGATACAGTATGGACTGCTATAAGTGGTATAACAACTACTACAACTACTGTTAGCAACCTAATGCCATCTACACCTTACAATTTCCGCGTAAAATCGGCATGTAGTGCTACCGACGAAAGCAGATATAGCGATATTGTGTCGACTACTACATTATGTGGTGCTGTACAATTGCCATTTATCGAAACTTTCGAAAACAGTGGTTTCCCATACAATTGCTGGAGCGGTTTGGAAGGTAATTATACCAATCCTTCAAACTATAGTGGTTGGAGTCAAACTACCAGCTCAAATGGATTACCAACAAGCCACATAAAAGCAAATATCTACAACTCATACAAATATGGCTTTGCTACTCCTGAAATAGACCTTACAAATGTTGCAGATGCTGAACTTTCGTTCGATATCGCAATTACAGCTTGGAATAGTTCTGATGCAGGCCAAGCTAGTAGCGACGACCAATTTATCGTAATAGTATCGTTGGACGGTGGTGCTACTTGGGCTGACACAAATGCTATAATTTGGGGTCATGATACTACTACTTGTGCTTATGACTACAACACTATTACCAATACAGGTATCACTCCAACAATTTCGTTGAGCCGATATGTAGGTAATGTAGTTAAGATAGCATTCTGGGGTTATTCAACAGTATCTGGCAGCGACAACGATTGGCACATCGACAACATATCTGTTGTAGCTTTATCATCATGTGCAGCACCTGTTATTACAGGAGTTGTTCCTTCTCACAACGACGCTGTTGTATCATGGACTTCTTCGGCTAGCGACTTCCAAGTTGTATACAAAGAAGCTAACGCTACAGAATGGGCCGACACTATAGATGTAACTAACGCTACATCGTATACAATTAGTGGATTGACACACGAAACTAGCTACATTGTTGCTGTTCGTGCATTGTGTGGTGCAGAAAATTCGGATTGGACCGAAACTATATTCTCTACTACAGAACTTCCATGTTTGGCTCCTATAAATGTAACAGCTACCAACATAAGCTACACTTCGGCTACTATTAGCTGGGAAGACGCTACAGGAAATCAATCTGAATGGACTGTAGAATATGGCTATGGCGAAAACACTCTATCTGTAACAACAACCACTACATCAGTAGACCTTACCGATTTGTACGCAGGTATGGCTTATACTGTAAGAGTACAAGGACGTTGTTCGGAAGACGTAGTTAGCGACTGGTCGGAAGTTTATACTTTCAACACTCAAGCTTGTGCTACCGTAAGCGATGTAACCGTAAACGAAATAGGTGGTACCAATGCTACCGTAACTTGGACTCCTGCCGAAGGACAAACAGCATGGGAAATAATATACGGTATGCAAGGCTTCAGCGAAGGCAATGGTATAGCTACAATATCTGTTACTACCACAACTTACCAAATCACAGGTTTGGAAACTTCGATGTCGTACGACGTATATGTACGCGCTATATGCCAAGAAGGTGTATACAGTGCATGGAGCGAAAGAGTGACATTCACTACTACCGAAGAAGAATGTAATCCTGTAAGCAATGTAACTGCTAACGATATTACCGAAAGCGGTGCTACAATTACATGGACAGCTGCCGGCAACGAAACTAAATGGCAAGTTGCATACTGCTTGGCTAGTGAT
>JAFZFU010000075.1 GCA_017555745.1 Bacteroidales bacterium | reverse complement strand
TTCATCGTATATTAATTTTATTTTTATTTATTTATTCTTACAAACCATCCCCAATGGTTTGATGTTATTTTATTTATCATTTTGAGAAATAAAACTTATTGCTCTGCGTTATGCAAAAATATTTTGTATAACACAATGGTGCATGGGGAGGCAAGGGCGGAATGTTGTTACTTCAAATTTTTAGATTCCGTTCCTTGCTCTTGCACCTTTTTTTCGTTTGTTTTTATATTCTATTCTCTATGTCATACTTATCCCTCCAATCAGCCTATGGCTGTTTTTAAATGGTTTAATACTCATTGTACATCATTTTTACCATCCCAATTTACATACTATCCGTATCTCTTTCGGTCGAAATGGCGGTTGTGGTAGTTCCGGTTTCTCCAAGAGTTGCAGTACCCGTTATCTTTCCGCTTCCTTCATCATAATTAATAGACACAATGTAACCCTTTGTCCACATTTTAATTGCCCATTCGTCCATTTCATCTTTGTTGGTAGTTTCAAAAGTTTGTTTATCCTTTTCTTCAGGAGCAAACTCCGGCTTATTATTACTTTCGATAGTTATAATATGCCCCTCAAAAGTTAGATGAATAAGATGGCGTATAAATTCTTCTCGTTCTTCTTGGGAATCGAATTTTCTGTAGTGTTCTTCTCCGTCTATCCAAAAGAAGAGAATAGGTGTTTCTTGAGCCAAAGACTTTTGGCTCAACTCTTGAGATGATATCATCTCGTCGTCTTTTTGGCAGGATACCATTGTGCCTGATAAAGCTACTGATAGTAGCATAATTTTTGCAATTCTTTTTTTCATTTTTTGTTCTATTATTTTTGTTAGTTACTTTGTCCTTTGGATAATACCTTCTGATTCATAGCCGTACTTATCAAGAAGGAGATTATTGCATTTCCTCTTTCTTGTGTTTCTACATCATGAATTATCAATATTACACCATTATTATAATTGTATACTAATATTGCTACATTCCTATAATCTTCAGCGGAATTCAACTCTCCATATCTCTTTTTTATATCATCGCGGTGCACACTATAAAAAATAATTGGTTTCCGCCTATCATTTTCGTAATAATAATCTACAGTATCTCTATCCACATTCATCACATTAAATTCCTGCAACATCGGCCAAAGACTTTCTTTGCTTTGTGGTATAAAAAGTGTAATATCTGTTTTAATAGTGTCAATAAGAGGATACTGCATAGCACAAGCCACTGTTAAATCTGCACGATACTCATATTTATTATACAATTCGGTTTGACTGTATAATTTATGGGTGTATACAACACTCATTGCAAATATTAATAATGCAAATAATTTGCTTTTTGTATTGTTGTTATATTTCATACATTAACGTATTTAAAATTATATCAGTGTTCTTGTTATTGTTTCTACCACTTGCATATCCGTGCATCTTGTATTGCAAAATGTATCAAATTCAGCCAACTGCCAATATTGTTCATTATCAATATTGTTTATATCTGTATTGTCAAATGCTAAAAGTTCAGAAGTATACACCGGTGAAGTAGATATATTGTCATTATTTTCCTCGGCAACAAGGTTTTGTTCTATTTCTATTTGTGTTTCAGTTTCTGCCAATAGCACCGGGATATGCTCTTGCTCTATAGGGGCAGTGGCTATGATGTCGGGCTGCGGCGTGGCAGGTTCGTTTTCGGCATATCGGGTGTGGTTATACTTATTAGTGGTATGGTCTGCAGTGTTTTTTATTTCATTATCGGTTATGGTTGCAGGCATATCGGTGGTTTGTGCCGCCAATATAGTGGTCGAAGACTGCAATGCTTCGGGTGTATTCGGAATCAATACGGAGTTTATACGGAGTTGCCACAGCCCTACCACCACGGCTGCCACACATGCCGCAAAGGCAACACCATATTTTACCATTTTGTATGCAAAAGCATTCCTTGTTTTTCTTTCTTTTTCGATGAGTGATTTTTCAAAAGATCTTTTGGTTTTGTGGCAATATCGCATTATAGCCAATCCTCTTATAAGCTCTACATCGGCGCTATAACATTCGGGCAAAGGGTCGGTATACAAAAAGTAATCAAAAAGTATATCAATCTCTTCTTGCGATATAGAAGCATCGTAGAATTTGGCCAGCAACTTATCTATATTTTGATTGTTTGTCATAACTCTTCTTTTTTTAATGTTATTATTTCTTTTAATATTTCAAGAGCTTTAGATATTTCTTTTTTCACTTTTCCTTTCGAAAGGCCAAGTGTTGCAGCAATTTGGGCAACCGTAGCTCCTCCCATATAGTGCATATACACTATATTTTGCATAGGCTGTTTCAGCATCTTTACGGCATCTTCCACCACAATACACATTGTTTCTCTGTCGTTGCAGTCATCGTTGATTTCAATATTTTCGTAATCAGATATATCTTTAAACATATCCGATGTTTTTTTCTTGCTCTTATAATATTTTGCAATGTTCCTTTTAAGCATTGTAACTGCGTATGCTTCGATGTTTTCGATATTTCCTATTGTTTTTCTCGAAAGCCATAAGCGCTCAACCACCTCTTGTACATATTCGTCGGCTTGGTAAAAATCGCGCACAGCATCGAATGCCACACTAATAAGTTTAGGTCGCAAATTATCGAGTATACGTATTGTATCGTCGTCGATGTGTGCTTTGTTATATTTGCTATCTCTTGCCATTTTGTTGTTCAAACGACTTTTGCCGTACATTAATTATCTACTGTTTTCCGGTTCAATTGCTTTTTTTACATGTTCTTTATCGTTTTTTTGTATTAATTATCTTGAGTAATTTCTATAAATTCTGCCTATTGCATATAATTCAATCTACATAAATTGTCGCCACTGCGTTTTTGGGTTTTCCTTCCTTTTTCTAATATATAATGGTCTATATACAAGGAAAAAATAACCCCCTTACATATATATAGAGTCAATTTAACAACGAAAGGTGCTATTTTTTAAGAAAATAATTTATAACATACTAATATGTCGGAAAAGTTTTTTTTACACAACTTGCATTTTAAGACAAATGTTAACAAGAATTTCCAAAACAGATATTTCGGCGAAAAACAAAAGTTGTTCTTTACGGATAAACTACTTGACATTGCCACCGGCCAAAAACAATTAAAGCGAGCATTGCTTTTTACTCGCTTAATTGTAATGGTGGATTTTTATCGAAACCACCCGGAGGGATTTTTTTAGCAGTTGCCCAAGTATAAAAAAATAGAACAAAATCTTTATGAAAGCAATTTTATAAACGATTCCGGTATCGGAGTCTCGAACGAGAGTTCTTCTTTTGTAACAGGATGAATAAATTCTATTTTGTATGCATGCAAAGCCACACGATGTATGGGATCTTGAGTGCTTCCATATTTCATATCGCCAACTATCGAATGCTTCAAATCCTGCATGTGTACACGTATTTGATTTTTGCGACCTGTGTCCAACTTTAGATCGATAAGGGAGTAACGGGGATTTCTTTTCAGTGTTTTGTAATGTGTAATTGCATATTTCCCGCCATTGTCCACCTCCGACGAATAGGATACAAACATTTTATTATCCTTCAACCACGATTCGATGGTGCCGAATTCCTTTTCCATGAAACCCTCGACAACGGCAACATAACGACGATTGGTAACAATGTCTTTCCAACTACGTTCGAACAACATACTAATCTTTTTGTCTTTTGCAAAAATCAATAGTCCCGAAGTATGCTTATCCAAACGATGTACGGTATGAGCTCTGCAACGCTGACGTGTAAATTCGAAATAATTGTTCAACACCTTTTGAACCGACTCTTCGGAAGTAGGACTGTTGGTAACAATGCCTTCGCGTTTCTCCACTATTACTATATATTTGTCTTCGTAAACTATTTTAATCCATTTACTCGTAAACTTACGTTTTTCCTGCTTTGTTCCTATTCTTACAATCATACCTTGTTTTAAAGCATAATTGTATTGCGATACCACATCTTCGTTGACCCATATCAGACCATTAGACAACATATTTTTTACCTTTGTCCGACTAATGCCTGACAGCTTATTCATCAAGAATACCATAAGTTCGCTCTCTTCTTTTACTACGAACTGAACACTTTTTGTATCTTTATTATAATTATTTACACGCATTGTATCATTATTTATAAAATGCAAAGATACATATTAATTTCGACATATCATAATTTACTTGGTTTTTATATGCACAGTAACCCAGGCCGGCCTATATTTTTCGTCTGATACTTTTACACAACAAAAATATACACCATCGGGTACATCAGTAGGGCACCAACTATTATCATATTTCTTATTCTCATAAATCAGTTTTTTATCACGCGAATATATAGCCACATACACGCTGCTGAATTTTTCGATATCACGTATTTCGAAACAATCATTTATTCCATCATTATTGGGTGTAATCAAATTAGGTATAAACAACTTATCAGTAGGCGACAGCAATGCATTGAATTTTTCTTCCAATTTAGCGCTATAATCATCTATGGTTTGAGGCAATAAAGGAAATTGATCTTCCGATTGCTGTATTTCATCGATTTTTTCCGGCAATTCTTCAACAATTTCGGCCAATACACTCTCTGTTATCAATTGTTCTTCTTCCGTTGTATATACTTCTTTAAGTTTAAGTTCTTGGGCAGGCATATAATAGTTATCGTCCACACTATTTTCAACCTCAGTTGTCAGCGGTTCATAGGTCACCGTATCATCGTTTTCCGACACTTCAACAGTATTAGTTTCTTTAGCATTTTTATCCGAACGCACCTCTTCATCAGCCACTACAAGGTTTCTCATTTCTGAAAAATCGGCAGTGTCCACTTCTGCCAATATAGGAGTCTCTTCTATTGGGATATTTGCTCCGGTATCAAAATTATTGTCGGTATTCATAACCCCTACAACCACTGCCGCCACTGTTGTGGCCACCGCAGTGGCTATAGAAACTATTTTCCATGTAGCCACATTTGCCATTCCTTTGGCAAATGCCGCCTTCGACGACGAGGCCATTGCATGAGAAGAAGATTCGGCAGTATTTGGTCCGGATTGAGCCTGAGCCAACTTAGCAGATATCTTATCCCAAACAGCATCGGGAGGATTTATTTCTCCATCTTTCAACGCACTCTTAAACAATTCGTTTATATCCATCATTTATATAAATTATATTCCCTTAATAATTCTTTTTCATTCTCTTCGAGCATAGTCCTCATTCTGGCTCTTGCTCTGTAATAATACGTTTTTACCACCGTTTTTTTCAAATTCAACTCTTTGGCTACCTCCACAACGGTATATTCCTCGATGGCCACCATATTAAAAATGGTACGTTCCTTTGGATTCAAACAGTTCAAATATCTCAATAAAATCCCTTTCAAATCCGAAGAATATCTGTCGTTGTTATCCACCAAAATGGCTTCGTCAAATTCTCTTTCATTATTTTGCGACAACACATCTTTGCGTTTTCGATGTATGCAAGTTATGGCATGATTGACAAATATTCTATGCATCCAGCCTTCGAACTCACCTTCACCCCTATAGTTTTCCAAAGAATTGAATACTTTAAAAAAACCTTCAATCAAGATATCCTGAGCCTCGTCGGCATTAGACGAATAGCGCAAACAGAGTGCATAAAACCTAGCCTTATACTTATCGTATAGAGCCCTTTGGGAATTAGCATCTCCCTGAATACACTTTTCTATCATTTTTTGTATATCTTGATTCATTATCGATAAAGACAGCTTTTTAAGTATTATGGTATACAAACATCATGTTAAAAAAATAGAAAAAAGAGAATTTTCGAGTATATAAAACCTCAAAAATTCCCTTTCTACAATTCATCTTAGATATTTAAACAACTTCTAAAAATTCCAGGTTCTAAGAAATATTATCATGAAATAAAAGAACTTTTGTGTGCTTTGTGTTTTTTTGCCGAAATCTTTCTAACAAAATTCCATAAATCACCTACAAAGCAATTTTTTAGAAATTGCCTTTATCTAGTCCATAAAATGTTCTTTTCGAAGCAAATCATTCACCGTTTTCACGGGATTAAATGTTTGCAAAGGCACTTCGACGAACACGGTAATCCAATCAGCCATAGCACCATTCCACAATCCCGGCAATTCTTGAGATTTTACAGTTTTTGCCCCAACAGTCTTTTTAGTTATAAAACCTGTTGTATGGTCGACGTAATTGGCCAATTTGAAATATCGTCCCGAATGGGTACGTATTCCACAAACCAAATCAACGGGATTGAAGTGTGTAGCCTCCGAAAGTATCTTTTCCTGATCGGGTTTCTTTCTATTTATTTGCGATGTTTCTACTATTTGCAGACTCTTGGTGCCATCGCCATTGATAACCCAAAACGGACCACCACCAGGCTCTCCCTCATTCTTAACCATTCCGCAGACTCTAATAGGCCTATTTAATTTCATAAGCAACATTTCCACTCTTTTGCCAAAAGAGCCCACACACAATTCGCGAGACAAATCTATACAAAGTTTCTTTTGCATAAAATCTTCTATCTCTTTCAAATCGGCCTCGGTAGGACGATTTTGCAAGGTATGTATCATATCAAATACCTTTTGTTGCAAATTAAGCAAAAGTCCTCCCAAAAGTTTCTTGTAACGCACCGTTACAATTTGGCTTTCCGATAAAGGATTGTCGGGCACCACGTTGTCGATATTTTTAATAAAAATGATATCGCCTTTACTTTCGCTCAAATTCTCGATAAGAGCACCATGTCCACCGGGTCTGAAAATTAAACTTCCATCCTCGTTCCTTGCAGGATTATTGCACTCGTCAACGGCAATAATATCGGTATAATGTCTTTGCTCTGTCAACTTTATATGAAAATCGACATCGCAAAAAGACGAATAATAGGCTCTGATATTCCTTATCTCCTCCAAAAAATTTCTTCTATGTTCGGGCGATATGGTAAAATGGATATATGCCGATCCGTCTTTAGAGCGTGCATACCTATATGCTTCGGTGAAATGCTCTGCCAACGAAGTTTGGGCGCCGTTCGGATATTTATGAAACTTAAGCAATGCCTTTGGCAAAATACCATAAGCGAGATAATGTCGGCTCAACAAACAATTGATTATCGAAGCATAGTCGGCTCTCGACAGATAATCTTCGATAGACATTCCGGCTTCAGACATTACTTTCTTTAGATCGTCGTAAAAAGCAAAACGCTCAATATTGTCGATGAAAGTTTTTACAGATGGAAAATCCTTATCAATATTGTACGGAATGCCATTGTAAACAGATGTAAAAGCATATAAATCTTTAAACATTCTGGTGGCGGCACCCGAAGCGGGAACAAACTTCAAAATATTCTTATTTGCAGAATGCTCCTCGTAATAGCTGATATAAAAATCCTCTTCTTCTTTCGAAAAACGAAAAATACCATTGTTCTCGACAGTAGCAGGTGCATCCAAGACTAGCGCCGAGAATCCATTTTTATAATTGGAAATCTGATGCAAGACATCTTTTGTTGTTAATCCCAACAAAGATATCTGTCTTAAATCTTTGGCAGAAAATTTTATATCTGTCATAAAAGCCTATTGATATATTTTTTTAATTGAATCAGATTCTGTCAAAACCAAATCGCGTTCAATAATTTCGCCTTCTCTCAAACGGAAACTATTGTAACCTTCTTTGTGTATAGCCCAATAATATTGAGCATCTATTTCAACTTGATAGTCGATCCAGGCTCTCATTTCGTATATAGCAGGGCTCTTGTAAACGTGGGTATATTTTCCTTCGGCATCGGTAACTGCTTCTACGTTGAAATCGCTGCTATCGTGACCAAAAAATATGTTTGCACCCGGTACAGGAAGTTGGGTTTGTCCATCGATTACCGTTACCACAATTGTACAATCTGTCTCTTTGTCGCACGAAATAAAAATATTCACAGACAATGCAGTGATTATCAATAAACTAACTGTAATTAAACATTTTTTCATCATAATTTTTTATTTATTCTGTTACACATTTAAATTATTTGATTTACTTTTGCAAAAATAATATTTTTATGGTTATGAACAGAAAAAAACTTACATTTTTAGCATTTTTTTTAATGATTTTTTCATTCTCTTTTGCACAAAATGCTAATAATCAAAATGATAAAAAAGAGAAAAAAACTTACGTTTTAGTGGAAACTATGTATGGAAAAATGAAGATTTTGCTGTATAATGAGACCCCATTACACAAAGAAAACTTCATTAAACTGGTAAAAAAAGGTTTTTTTGACGATTTGTTGTTTCATCGGGTGATAAACAATTTTATGATACAAGGAGGTGACCCGAATTCGAAAAATGCCAAAGCCGGACAGATGCTCGGAAACGGCGGACCGGGCTACACCATAGCTCCCGAATTCAACGTAAATCTTATCCACAAAAAAGGAGCATTGGCAGCGGCAAGACAAAACGACTTTGTTAATCCTAAAAAAGAATCGTCGGGTTCGCAATTTTACATCGTGCAAGGTCAGAAATACTCCGAGCAACAATTGAAAATGATGCAAATGCAAAGCAAACGTAAAGAGGCCTACACTCCCGAACAAATAGAAATATACAAGACCATAGGAGGAACACCATTTTTGGACAACGACTACACCGTTTTTGGAGAAGTAGTGGAAGGTTTAGAAGTGATAGACAAAATAGCAACAGTGCAATGCGACGGCAACAACCGCCCCGTTAACGATATAAAAATGAAAATACGTGTAATAGAAGAGTAATTTTTTCGTTATTGCATATTATAACAATAAAAGCAGCATACAGATGAAAGACAAAATACAAGACTACCTAAAAGAAATCAATGAAACAAGCATTGATAAATTTGACAATAAAATAGAAGGGATAGAACAATTTCGCATAAAGTTTTTGGGCAAAAAAGGGGTAATGAACGAACTATTTGAGGCATTCAAAACCATACCCAACGAACAAAAACGCGAAATGGGTCAACTACTTAACGAACTAAAGACAGCAGCTCAAACAAAAATAGAAGAATTTAAAAACTACATAGAAGAACAAAGCGACGACAATGGCGACATGGACCTTACCATGCCTACCGATTTTTCAGAAATAGGTAGTCGCCATGTGCTATCGGTTGTTCAAAACGAAATTATTGATATATTCGCAAGAATAGGTTTCACCGTTGCTGAAGCTCCGGAAATAGAAGACGATTGGCACATATTTTCGGCACTTAACTTTCCTCCCGAACACCCGGCAAGAGATATGCAAGATACCTTCTTTATCGAAAAAGATGGCAAGCACGGAGATGTGGCGCTACGCACACATACCTCATCGGTACAAGTACGCGTAATGGAAAAAAATCACCCCCCTATCCGCATAATAGCTCCAGGCCGTGTATTCCGCAATGAAGCTATATCGGCACGTGCACACTGCATATTTCACCAAGTGGAAGGGTTATATATAGACAAAAAAGTATCTTTTGCTGATCTAAAACAAACCTTGTTGTATTTTGCCAAAGAAATGTTTGGCGAAGACACTCAAATTCGTTTGCGTCCATCATATTTCCCATTTACAGAACCATCGGCTGAAATGGATATATCGTGTAATATATGCGGAGGCAAAGGATGTAATATATGCAAACACACAGGATGGTTGGAAATATTGGGCTGTGGCATGGTAGACCCCAATGTATTGGAAGCAAGCGGTATCGACAGCACTCAATATTCGGGATTTGCGTTTGGAATGGGCGTAGAACGTATGGCGATGCTTAAATATCAAATTCGCGACTTGCGCCTATACTTCGAAAACGACCTACGATTCTTAAAACAATTCGAAGCAATACTATAATATGGCAAAAATACGATTGAGTAAAATGGCATTCTATGCCTATCATGGTTGCTTTGCAGAAGAACAAGTCATAGGAACCCATTTCTTGGTGGATATGGAATTGGAAGTAGACACCACAGTATCGCAAACATCCGACGATATAGCTGACACTGTGAACTACCTTTCGGTATACCAAATAGCAAAAAAAGAAATGGAGAAACCTTCTAAGCTTTTAGAAAACGTGTGCGAACGCATAGCTAATGCCGTTTTAGACGAATTTGCAGCTGTAGAATACTTAGTGGTTAAAGTATCTAAATTAAATCCTCCTCTGGGAGGAAAACTCGAAGCTGTAAGTGTTGAAATAAAGAAAGAACGTAAACAATAACAATATTATGAAACGAAAAGCATTTATACTGACAGCAATCTTATCGCTATTCCTAGCGATAGGCAACGTGGCATATTCGGGCAACGATGGCAAAGTAAAAGAAGTGAGCGAAAAGAATTTCGAAAACAGTATTTCGAAAGGAGTTGTAATTGTAGACTTTTGGGCTACATGGTGTCGCCCATGTTTGATGCAGGCTCCCATATTCGAAGAGGCAGCCAAAGAAATGAAAGGCAAAGTAACATTTTTAAAAATAGATGTCGACAAAGCCAAAAACGTAGCTACAAAGTACCGAATATCAAGCATACCTACACTGATAGTTTTTAAAGATGGTAAAGAAGTGACCCGTACAATGGGCACTCAGCAAAAAGAAAATATCATAGCAGTGCTAAACAAAGTATTGGAGAGCAAATAATGTATTCCGATATAAACATTGAAAAAATATTATTTTTAGACATCGAAACAGTATCGCAATACTCCGAATACGATGTCTTAAGTGAGCAAATAAAGGCTTTGTGGGACAAAAAAGCCGCATCGCTTATGCGTTATGAAGCCTACGAAGACTTTAACTCGCCAAAAGACTTATATTCGCGTGCAGGCATCTATGCCGAGTTTGGCAAGGTAGTATGCATATCGGTAGGATTTATCAGAGACAATAAGCTATACCTTAAATCGTATTGCGAAGACAACGAAAGAACAATTCTCAGCCAATTTGCCTCATTAGTAAACGGACACTTCAACAACAAGGAAAACCATTTTTGCGGACATAACATAAAAGAATTCGATATTCCTTACCTATGTCGCAGAATGCTCGTAAATGGTATAGAAATACCAAAAATAATGAATTTGATGGGAAAAAAAACATGGGAAAATCCGCATATCGACACCATGGAGATGTGGAAATTCGGAGACTTTAAACACTATACATCTCTCGATTTGTTAGCCAACATATTTGAAATTCCATCTCCAAAAGACGATATAGACGGAAGTGAAGTAGGAATGGTATATTGGAATGAAAAAGATTTAAAGAGGATAGCAACCTATTGCGAAAAAGATACTGCATCGGTAGCACAACTATTCTTGAAAATGACCGGAAAAGAAATAATATCACAAGAAAACATAATCAAAAAATAATTTATTATGAGAAAAATAATTATAGCATTATTTATTGCAATTCCTTGTTTTATGACAAGTTGCATAAAAGAAGAGGATGTTCACATCCACAACTATGGCATCGTAAAGACATTTTACATTGATGTTTATAGCAATCATTGGGTAGATCGAAATGACTTACCGTATATCTACGCAAGTTTTTCTGCCCCGGAAATAACTAAAGAAGTAATCGAGAATGGAATAGTGGTGGCATACTTTATAGATGCCGATGGAAGAGACAATATGCTTCCTTATCTATTGCCTTACTACGACGACAATATTGGCGATTATTATTACGAAAATGTTCGCTTTGATGTTTCTAGGGGTAAAATAACCTTCATAATCGAAGATTCGGATTTCAATCATGCCAACATACCATCACACATGAGCTTCAAAGTGGCTACAGCATTGTAAAAAACGATTATTTACAAAACACCAATAAACAAAAAAGAGGATTGCTTGCGCAGTCCTCTTTTTTTACCATTTACTAAATGTTCAATTATTCAGCAACAGGAGCTTCTTCAGCAGCTACTTCTTCTACTGCAGCAGTTGTATCAACAACAGCTTCTTCAGCAGCAGTTTCTTCAACAACAGCTTCAGTTGCAGGAGCTTCTTCAGTTGCAGGAGCTTCAGCTGCATTGTTGCAAGATGCGAAAGCAAACATACCAGCAACAGCTAATAAAAACATTACTTTTTTCATTTCTCTTTATTATTTTAATGTTATCTAATTGATTGATTTGTTTTGCAAAAGTACTATATTTTTGCAAGTTAGAGACATTTTTTTGAAAAAAAAATTACTATAAATTCACAACTGTCTATATTACAGAGAAATAAAATTTCATTTTTTTTTACTTTTAAGCACAAAAAAAGCGAGATTTTTTGCCCTAAACAGAGCTTATCTCGCCTTTTTTGACTATAAAATTTACGTATTTTTCTATACTAATCCCGAAAATCCCATAAAGGCCATTGCCAATATACCCGCAGTTACCAAAGCGATGGGAACGCCTTGCATAGCCTTAGGAACTTTGTTTAATGCCAATTGTTCGCGTATACCGGCAAATATCACTAATGCCAACGTAAAACCGATAGCGATACCACAAGCATAAGTAATACTTTCGAGCAATGTCATTTGTTTTTGAATAACCATAATAGCCACACCAAGTACAGCACAATTAGTGGTAATAAGAGGCAAAAATATACCCAACGTTTGATACAAAGCAGGAGCTATTTTCTTTAAAATAATTTCCACCATTTGCACCAAACCGGCTATCACCAATATAAAACATATCGTTTGCAAATAGTCTAAGCCGAAAGGAGTCAAAACATATGTTTGTATCAAATACGTCACCAAGGTGGCTATAAGCATTACAAACAATACGGCACCTCCCATGCCCAACGAACTTTTTACATCTTTAGAGACACCCAAAAAAGGACAAATAGCCAAAAACTGTGCCAATACTACATTATTGACAAATATGGCTCCGATGATAATAAGAATATATTCCATAATCTAATTTTTTTTGATTATTATTTTCTATAAAATTGCTGCATTGCAAGAACATCATAAACAACAAATCGAAAAAAAAATCGTTTTCTATCCGAGTGTTTTTTACTTCTTACAAAACGACTGCAAAATTAAGATTATTTTTTGACATGTGCAACAAAGATTTATTTTTTCGTGATTTTGGCAACGGCAAACCCATAATTATACTACATGGCATCATGGGATCGTCTGACTTTTGGGCACCTACAGCCAAGGTACTTTCGAATAAATACAGAGTGCTTATACCCGACCTACCCAACCATGGCAATAGTTTACACACCAATACATTAGACTATCAGTCGATGACAAATATAATAGAAGAATTCACTATTACAAACAACATAGAAAAACCTATAATAATAGGCCATTCGTATGGAGGGAAAATAGCGCTACAAATGGCAAAAAAAAATAATATCGATATCGAAAAAATAGTAATTATCGACATTACTTCGGGTAAACAAGATAGCAAAAACATCGAAAAAATGATAAAAATACTATCACATCCTTTACCTTTTATATCATCATACAAACAAGCAAGCAAATATTTTGCTTCACTCACCGACGACCAAAACACAATAACACTGCTATCGAAAGGACTAAAACGCAAAGGTAAACAACTTAGATGGAAATGGAATACCGAATTGCTATGCCGACAATACTCCCAAATACTGCAACCCATAACATTACCAACGCAATGCCATATTCCACTATTGCTGATAAAGGGTGAACGATCCGATTATATAACACCATCGGGAATAAAAGAACTGCAATACTCATTTAGTCAACTAAGAGTTGCCTCCATAGCAAATGCAGGACACTGGGTACATGTCGACAATTTCGATGATTTCATATCCACCCTCGAATCTTTTTTATAAAGGCAACTTCTAAAAATTCCAGGTTTTAGTAAGTTAGAATAAATTTTCTTTAAACTTTTGCGTGCAAAACAATTTTTAGAAGTTGCCTAAAAAAAGCTACGACATATATGCAATACTTGAGCATATATGCCGTCAAACACTATATCTTTTCCTATTCTTCAGAATAACGAAACATATTATAATTCCATGCTTATTCGTTATCTGTATTATTTTTTTCGATTGAAATCGGCAGGTATTTCGCCCCAATTATCGGTATCCCATTTAAGTATTTGAGTGGTATAGGTATTAGCCCTAAGCCATGCTTCAGCACGCTCTATATACCTAAATAGTTCTTCAGTCTTCTCGTTACGCTCGAGTTTGGTCTTACATTTTTTCTGTTTCACCCATGCCATAGCATTTACCGAATCGGTATATAAAGGTTGAGCAAGATTATGTTTTTTGAGATACGACAAGCCATGTACCAATGCCAAAAACTCACCTATGTTGTTGGTACCAAGTTCGAATTTAACATGAAACATACGTTCCTTATCGTAAGTTCTAACACCTTGGTATTCCATAACACCCGGATTGCCCGAACACGCTGCATCTACTGCCAAACTATTGGCTATAACACCCACACACTGCTCTAACGGCGATGTATTATCATTATTCTTTGCTGCTGTTACACATTGCCAATAGCCCATCTTCAAAGCATCTTGTGCCTGTTGCAAAGTGTCGAAAGATTTGTATTGTGCATTTTTAACACCGATTATCTGTTCCTTACACTCGTCCCACGATTCGAAAACACCTGTGGTTTTACCATTCCACACCGTATAATATTTCTGTTTTTTTGACATCTACCTAATATTTTATCTCTGCTTAAAAACGAAAGTGCAAAATTACTACTTTTTTGGGACATAGACAAGAAGATTTTTTCTACCAAAGGCAAAAATACTTATACTAAATGCATTAAAAAAATCTACCAAATGTCTCAAAAAAAATTAGGTATATTTCAATAAAAAAGTGTACATTTGCACCAAATAAAGAAACAATACATTAGTAAACTAAATAATTAAATAATAAAATGTTATCCATATTAGAAAAAATAGCAAACGTGTTGAAGACACGCAAATTTTGGGTCGAATTGTTTATTATGACCGTGGGAATGATGATAACAGCATGTGCTGTTTATTATTTTCTTGTTCCAAGTAAATTAATTATTGGTACTATTTCCGGTTTGTCTATTGTTATCAGTGGTGTGTCGGAAAGTTTGTTTGGTGTGGCATTGC
>JAFZFU010000074.1 GCA_017555745.1 Bacteroidales bacterium | reverse complement strand
TTTTGCGAGTGCAAAGGTACGACTTTTTTGCGAACCGACAAAGTTTTTTTTTATTTTTTATTGAAATAAAAATATAACACAATGTATATCAGGAATAAAAAAATGTAGTTTTTTTTATTTAATAAGGCAAAAATGGCTACAAAACGTATCATTCGAGAAATATTTTCGACAATTTTTACATCTTTTTGTCGCAAAAAACAACTTTTTTCATTTAGTTATCTGTATTTCATGTATATTTGCATTTTCAAACTATATGGAAATATTTCGTCACATATAGCTTAACACTCATTATTTCAAGACAATATAACAAAATACTCATTAAAGTAAAAGAAGAAAAATATGACAACAAAAAGAATAATTATTTCGGGAGCCACATCGGGCATTGGCTACGAAATAGCGAAATTATACATAGCCGACGGCCACAAAGTGGGCATAATGGGACGACGTATAGAACTACTTGACAATTTAAAATCCCTTTCGCCCGGTAACGTATATATTCAACAATTGGATATAAATAGTGATGACGCCACTTCAAGATTCCAATCCCTTATCGATAAAATGGGAGGAATGGACTTATACTTTCACGTCTCTGGTATTGGATATCAAAACGTATCATTGGACTACAACAAAGAACTAAACACAGTAGAAACCAATTGTAAAGGATTTACTCGAATGATAACCTATGCTTTTAACTATTTCTCCGACAAAGGATGTGGACACATAGCCTGTATTTCATCGATAGCCGGAACAAAAGGATTGGGCGTTTCGCCGTCATACTCGGCAACAAAACGATATCAAAACCACTATATACAATGTCTTGCTCAACTAAACACTATCAGAAAAAATAAAATACATTTTACAGATATCCGACCCGGTTTTGTGGCTACCAACCTTCTAAACAACGATCATCATTATCCTATGCTTATGAATAAAGAATATGTAGCAAAGATAGCCTACAAAGCAGTAGCCCGAAAACGCAGAGTAAAAATAATAGATTGGAGATATATATTACTTGTAGCAGGTTGGCGACTGATACCAAACTGTATTTGGGAACGCTTACGAATTAAAAATTAAAGCCATACTCCCTAAGTGTCACACTTTTGGAGCAAGAACATCGACATTATGAATACCCAATTAAAAGAATGTGATTTTTCCTCCCGATGTTGACAAAATTTCCTCGCGAGGTTTTTCGAAAAACATCGGGAGGATTTTTCAATTCCCTCGAGAGGAAAAATCAAGGCATACGAACACATCAAACAAAGCTATTAAAACAACTTCGTAAGTTTGAAATGAAAAGGGATGTATTAACAGATGGTATTCAAAATTATGATGATGCTTTATTTATTCGAAAATCTTTCGTACCTTTGTACGTCAATAATTATTAAACACTGTACTGCATACATCAACATAGTACAATGAATATAAATACATTATAAATGAAAGAAGAAACAAAGAATAAATTCAAGATACCCTCATTTTGCATAACAAAAGATGCTTTGAAGCGTTTGCGTATACCTGCAATAGTGGTAATACTTATTTTGCTTGCCGACCAAATACTTAAATTTTGGGTAAAAACCAACATGCAAATAGGCGAAAGTATACCGGTATTTGGCGATTGGTTCAAAATATATTTTATCGAAAACGAAGGCATGGCATTCGGCATGGCATTCGGCGGCGAAGTGGGGAAACTAATTCTGTCGCTATTTCGCATAGTGGCATCGATAGGAATAATATGGGGATTGATATATATGGCCAACCACAAGGCACGCACACTTACCATACTCAGTGTGGCTTTGATACTGGCAGGAGCTGTGGGAAATATTATCGACAGTTGTTTTTATGGTCTTATTTTCAACGAAAGCTACTACCAAGTGGCTGAGTTTCTACCCGAAAGTGGTGGATACGCCCCATTCTTTCATGGCAGAGTAGTGGATATGTTTTATTTTCCGATAATAGATACTGTACTTCCTGAATGGATACCATGGGTAGGAGGACAAAACTTCACATTCTTCGATGCCATATTCAATATTGCCGACAGCGCCATAACCATAGGTGTGGCCATGTTGCTTATCGACCAAATATTTATCGAAAAAAAATCATCTTCTGCTATTACCGAATAACTTAACCATTGACATGAAAGATAAAATATCGCCATTCGTTTTCGAGTTTTTAAACGACCTTTCGCACAACAACAATCGCGAATGGTTTATGGACAACAAAAAACGTTGGCAAAGTGTAAAAGAAGATTTCTTGGAATTTGTGGAAGATCTTATGCCTGAACTATACGATATGGACAAAACCATAGGTATACAATCGGCCGAAAAATGTATGTATCGCATATATCGCGACATGCGTTTCTCGAACGATAAAACTCCATATAAAACCCATGTTGCAGTGTATATAGCCACCGGCGGAATAAAACGACATGGCAGACCGGGGTATTATTTTCATATCGAAAACGGAGGTTCAATGGCCGGAGGCGGAATTTTTATGCCCGAACCTAACACTCTTACAGCAATACGAAAAGAAATACTTTACAATATCGACACCTTTAGAAACATCATCGAAGCAGACGATTTTAAAAAATACTTCAACAAACTTTGGCAATTGGATATGCTTAAACAACCACCTAAAGGTTTCCCTAAAGACTTCGAAGGTATCGATTTGCTCAAATACCGACATTATGTTTCGTCGTGTGAGTTTTCGGACATCACCGCAACAACCGATGGTTTTAAAAAGTACGTGATGGATATATTCCGAGCCACATATCCACTAAACAAATTTATTATCGACTCGATGAATTAATAACATAAATAAAATATACAGATGAAAAAAAGCACTATATGTATTTTAGCGTTTATAGTACTAAGCCTTGGCAGTGCTATAGCTCAAAAAAACATCACATTAGAAAACATTTGGCTTGATGGCACCTTTTCGGCCAGAGGTATTTCGGAAATTCGCTCGATGAATGATGGCGAACATTATTGTATCTTAACAAGAACCGGTATCGAAAAATATGCCTACAAAACCGGTTTAAAAGTAGAAGACGTATGTCTGTTCAACAACCCTCAAATGTCGAAAAAGGCAAAACCTATGCCTATAATAGAATCGTATATGTTTAACAACAACGAAACACAGATTCTTTTAAGTAGCGAATTTGAACCTATATATCGCCATTCGGGAGTGTCTAACTACTACATATACGACGTTGCAAACAAAACATTCGAACTCATATCACAAAACGGCAAACAACGCCTTACTACTTTTTCGCCCGACGGGACAATGGTAGCTTTTGTTCGCGACAACAACATATACATAATGGATTTGCAAACAAAGGAAGAAAAACAAATAACATTCGATGGCAAATTCAATAGTATAATAAACGGCACAATGGACTGGGTATATGAAGAAGAATTTGGTATAACACAGGGATTCTATTGGTCGCCCGACAGCAAGAAAATAGCCTACTATCGTTTCGATGAAAGCAAAGTAAAAGAATACAATATGCAAATGTGGGGTGGATTATATCCCGACGATAACAAATTTAAATACCCAAAAGCAGGCGAAACCAACTCTACAGTAGATATTCTTATATACGACTTAGCCACCCAACAAACCAAACAGTTAGACGAAGGTAGCGAAAACGACCAATACATACCACGTATAAAATGGACCAAAGATGCCAATACTCTTGCCTTGATGCGCATGAATCGTTGGCAAAACAAAATGGAACTTCTTTTGGCTGATGCCAACAGCGGAACGATGTCGACAATATATATCGAAGAAGACAAAGCATATATCGATGTACCGGACACATGGATGTTTCTTAACGATGGCAAACACTTTTTGATAACCAGCGAAAAAGACGGATACAACCACATATACATGTACGACCTAAATGGTAATATGGTAACACAAATTACCACAGGCAACTACGATGTGGTTAAGATAAACGGCATAGATGAAAAAGGCAAAAAAATATATTATACATCAAAAGAAAGTTCGCCGATAAACTCCGACTTGTACGTAATAAATCTAAATGGCAAGAAAAAAACAAAGCTATCGGAAAAAGATGGATACACCAATGCTTCGTTTAGCAACGGTTGCCAATATTATATATCCAACTTTACCGATGCCAACACCCCTCCTATCTACACAATCCACAATTCGAAAGGCAAACAACTTGTAATGTTACAAGACAATGCCTCACTTGCCCAAACCATGAAAGCTTATGGTAAAGAACGCAAAACATTTGGCTCTTTTACCACATCGGAAGGCGTGGAATTGAACTACTACATAATAAAACCGGCAACCTTTGACAGTACCAAACGTTACCCATTGTTCTTCTACGTATATGGAGGCCCGGGCAGCCAACAAGTAACCAACCGCTATGCAGGTAGCGACTACTATTGGCAACGTATGTTGGCTCAAAAAGGATACATCGTTGTATGCGTCGATGGACGTGGCACAGGAGGACGTGGAGCCGAATTTAAAAAGGTAACATACAAAGAATTGGGAAAATACGAATGTATCGATGTTATAGAAGCTGCAAAATATTTTGGCAAACAACGTTGGGTTGACGAAAGCCGCATAGGAATATTTGGATGGAGCTTTGGCGGATACCTATCGTCGTTGGCAATATTAAAAGGTAACAACGTGTTTAAAACAGCCATCGCAGTGGCCCCTGTTACCACTTGGCGATACTACAACACAATATACACCGAACGCTTTTTGCGTCGTCCACAAGAAAATACTTCGGGATATGACAACAACTCGCCAATCAACTTTGCAGAACAACTAAAAGGCAATTACTTAATTATACATGGCACCGGCGACGACAACGTACACTACCAAAATGCATTGGACATGATATCGGCATTGCAAAAAGCCGGCAAAGAGTTTGATATGCATTTCTATCCAAACAAAAACCACAGCATATACGGAGGCAATACCCGTTGGCATTTGTATAGATTGATGACAAACTTTATCGAAGAAAAATTGTAACATCTTGTCAGCAGAAACATTTGTACATTGTTTTTCGCAATGTACAAATGTTTTAAACAGAAAATATTCACCATATTAAACTACGTTTTCGATAAGAATATCGAATATTACAAACAAAAAAATAGCGATACTACACAATGATAAACAATATATTACAAATATTCATCAAAGAAAATTGAGATAAAGCACAATTAATTGTAAGAAAATTTGTAATTTTGTAGCTGTTTTCATTGTCAAAAGATAAGATATATTTTTTCTTTGGCAATGGTATTAATAATGAAATAAAAAATAAACTATGTCTGTAAAAAGGATTATTATTACATTTGTTGGAATATTATTTTTCAGTATCAGTGCCAATGCACAAATCTCGGCAGTGGGAGGACGTGCGGGCTTAGGTTTTGCCAGAATCAGCGACGATTTGTTTATGCATTCCACTTTGGGATACAATGTAGGTGGCTATGTAAACTATTCCTTTTCGATAGGAGCTTTGCCTGAAATGGATTTACAATCGGGTCTTTTTTTGGCTCGCAGAGGTTCTAAAATGGAAAAAATCGACAGAATCTCTACCGACGAAATCATTTATAATCCATGGTATCTACAAATACCTCTATTGTTAGTTTATACACACCGCCTACCTATTGCCGATGAACATTTTGTGTCGCTATCAATAGGGCCGGCTGCAAATATAGGCTTGTTTGGGAAAGCTCATCGAACAATACTCAGTCCCGACTATATAGGAATTTGGGGACCTGACAAAAATAGTCAATCAGAATATGACATCTTCGACAACGGATGGAAAAAGTTCGACTTAAGCCTTTTGATAGGTATCGGCTATCGTTTTAGAGACTACACTTTTGATATAATATTCGATAGTGGTTTTCTAATACCTACGGAAGAACCGGATGCATTGGTTCTCGATAGAAACTCTTTTAGCGGAACACAGCAAACTTTGATGTTTATGCTTGGATACCATTTCGGAATCAAATAACATTATATAACCAACCACAAATAAAAAATCCATAAATTACTCGATAGTGATTTATGGATTTTTTGTTATCGCTAGTTCTAAAAACTATGCTTTATCAAAGGCATTTGCGAATCCGGTTTTATAAGTTCTTGGAGTTTGTAGCTCAAATATCCCGATACCACACCAACCAGTAAACCCACCAACACATCCGAGGGATAGTGAACTCCTAAATACATCCGCGAATAACCTACTGTAGCCGCCCACAAAAAAGCAGGCACTGTCACATACCATTTTCGTATTTGTAAACTCAGCGAAGTGGCAGTGGCAAAAGCCACCGATGTGTGCCCCGAAGGGAAAGAATACGAATTTTCGTACTGCAAAGGATGCAATTCGCCGGGATAACTATCATATGGACGTGGTCGCTGAAATAACGATTTCATAGCCATTGTGGTTGCTGTAGTCAACAATATACCTGCACCTACTTGCAAACCGGCTGTAGAAAGCGAACTATTAGAAGTGGCCAATCCCACACCTAACATAGCAATAGGGACTGCCGGTGCCATTATATATGCCGAAAACGAAACACCCTTCATAGTGGAGTTCATAAACGGAGTTCTGGTATCTTGTATACTCATCAACGTATTTATATCCAAATTCTGAGAATACGAAGGTCTGCAAACAAATGCTATCATTAATATTATTGATATTAGTTTTAGTGTCTTCATATATCAAAAAAAGAGAGAACCTCTACAACATACAGAGCATTCTCTCTTATCACTATTGTTAATGTTTTAATTTCTGTTCATTGCATTCAAGTCTTGGAAAGCCACCAACAAACGTTTTACCACGCTTTCTTCGCCTTTGCGCAACCATGCACGTGGGTCGTAATATTTTTTGTTTGGTTTATCATCTCCTTCGGGATTTCCTATCTGACCTTGCAAATAAGCTTCTTTATCCTTGTAGTAAGCCATCACACCTTCCCACATTGCCCATTGTGTATCGGTATCAATATTCATTTTTACAACACCATATTGCAATGCTTCGGCTATTTTTGCAGGTTCCGAACCCGAACCACCATGGAATACAAAACTTACAGGGTTAGCTTCGGTATTGAATTTCTTTTGTATATACTCTTGAGAGTTGTGAAGAATAATCGGTTCCAATTTTACATTACCGGGTTTGTATACACCATGTACATTACCAAACGATGCAGCTATGGTAAAACGATTGCTTATCTTCGACAATTCTTCGTAAGCGTATGCCACATCTTCAGGTTGAGTGTAAAGGCGCGACGAATCGATACCGGTATTATCAACACCATCTTCTTCGCCACCGGTAATACCTAATTCTATTTCCAAAGTCATACCTATCTTGGTCATGCGAGTAAGGTATTTTTTACAAATTTCTATATTGTCTTTCAACGATTCTTCCGATAAGTCGAGCATGTGCGAACTGAAAAGAGGCTTACCGTTAGCAGCAAAGAATTTTTCGCCTTCGTCTAGCAAAGCATCTATCCAAGGCAATAATTTTTTTGCAGCATGGTCGGTGTGCAAAATTACAGGCACGCCATAATGTTTAGCCATTTGATGAACATGCAAAGCACCCGATACAGCACCTGCTACGGCAGCTTCGGTAGTTGGCAACGATTTTCCAGCATAAAATATAGCGCCACCATTCGAAAATTGAATCATAATAGGAGAATTAGCTTGTTTTGCAGCTTCCATTACGGCATTTACCGAGTCGGTTCCCACTACATTAACTGCAGGCAAAGCAAAGTGATTTGCCTTTGCTATACGAAATATTTCTTGCAATTGATCGCCCCAAACAACGCCGGCAGGGATCTTATCCATTATTTTTTCTGACATATTATATTGTTTTTAATTAATTATTAGTATCTTATACGATTATTACATTTCGATTAGAAAGAACAAAGGTAACAAGTTTTTGTTGGATAAACAATTTTATTCGACAAAAAATATATTTTAAAGAAGTTTCACAGTGTATCTAAGCCTGCAATAGGTTTACAAAGGACAACTTTTTTTGAAAATATCAATAGCAATTACTCTAACAACCTTGTACCTTAAACCTTCCAATTTAACCCAATCCAAACAAACAATAATCATCTAAAAATAGCTGAAATACGACTTTAATAAATCGATATAGTGCATCATTTTCATCAATTAAAACAATAAAATCCGCAGAAGTTATTAACAAACTGATACAAAGATACTTTTGCAAAACCGCCCAAGTTTTTAATGTGAAATATTAATACTTTTATATATACTGTATATATTGTTGTATATACAGTAATAACTTTTTTTTAGATATTTGAGAATCTTACAATACTTGAAAAAACATACGAATTACATACCTTCCATAAGTTATTAACAGATAAAGACATACAACAATTTGGAGATTTTCATTTTGATTCATATCTTTGCAAACGAAACCGAGAGACTACTTTAAACCGAGAGTCAGTTGACATCGGGGTTTCTCTGCAATTATTAATTTACCTTTTTAATATGATTAAAATAATATCGAAGGAGAGGCCTACTCCCATAATAGGCCAAAAAGAAACAGAGTTAAAATATACTCTGTATGTAGAATCGTCCGGAACGGTTTCATACAAAGATGTGGTAAAATTTGCATGTAAGCACACGGGCATGCAATCTACCGTTATGAAGGCGGCAATCGATAGTTGTTGCCAAACTATCGAACATTTCCTTTCGATGGGACACAGAGTGCAGCTTGGAGAATTGGGGTCGTTTTTTATAACTACCGATAGCAATGCTGTGTACAGCAACACCGAAGCAGGAATATGTCAATTAAAGAAGTTGAATATACGCTTTGATGCCAAAAAAGACTTGAAAGAAGCCATAAACAATGCTGAAAGGGAATTGGCAGGTGTTTACAAGATTGTAGATCACGAAAGGAAAATCTACGAGAAAGTGGGCACCAAAGAATCGGATGGCAAGAACGAAAGCGGAAACAATTCAAACGGGAACAGTGGAGGAGACTCCAATAACGGGAATAATTCCGACTCCGGTGGTGGATTTTCAGGTTAATCACCTCTTAAGAAAAAGCGTCGACATTCGGTTGTCGACGTTTTTTTTGCTTCTCGCTCAAAAAAATCAATCGTTCGATTCGATAAAATTATACGTTCGATTTTTCCAAATCGAACGTATGGTTGCATATACACCGAACGTACGATATAAAAAAAACAAACGTATGATATTCTTAAATCGTACGTTCGATTTTTTATACACACAGCCACTCTTGCAATAACTACGCATTTTTTAATAGGAAAAAGACCATGTAAGCCACCTCAAATTATAGGTCGGAATGAAATAAATACTACGTTGCGAAAACCAAACACCATGTTTTTTTCTGCATTGCATAACTATTGCAACAGCACTGCAACACTACGTTATTACATCCACCCGAAAGGGTCAAAAATATATCTACAAAGTAATGCTTTTCAATTTCCTCTTGCATATATCAAGAATTTTTGCGTATTTTGTACGAAAGTTTTGCGTCGTATCAATTATTGATATTTATCTGATTTTTCACTATATATACACACAATGACTACGACTCTCAACTGATTATTTTTTTTGGTAATTAAGTAAATGATAGCGACATGATTGCAATATTTGGAATTCTGCTTACACTTTCTGTAAATCTTACAATGATAATCTTTTTAGCAACGGCAGCAAGGGGTTCGCACTTGTTTCGTAAATATAAGAAAGATTCGGGCATTTTAATTCGATTTCGTTTGTATCCGCTTTTGGATAAGTTGAAAAAATTGGAAAGAAAAGGCGAACTACCCGACGAGGAGGTAAAGACATATCATGATATGAAAAGAGGATATAACATAGCTATATGCGGTTTTTTAGTATCCCTTTTTATTTGGCTTGCCATAATACTATATTCTGTTATATCAGATTTATAAGCCGAACATTGTTAAACTCTAAGATTCCACGTTCTACGAAATTAAATCACCCAAAAAAGAACTTTTAACCATGTCTAAAGCACTAACATTACGGAATACTTGCATAATTCAAAAAAAGATTATATCTTTGCAATGTGTTTGCGAAACAAACACTATAGATAAAACATTGTAATACAAAATAATAATGAAACGAACTACAGCTATTATATTCCTTATTCTCGCCAATTTCATAATATTGGTACATGCTGTTGTTCCCCACCACCACCATTATCATGACGATATTTATTATATTCATAATCATGCTGATGATTGTTGCAACTCTTCGATTTTCTTTTCACTTACTCATGATAGCGACGATTGTTCGCACGATGATTCGGAAAAGGATTTTTGTAAGTTGCAAGATTTGTTGTCAAAATTAGTTCTCAATACCAAAGAACGAGAAGCATTTATAACTGCACTCGAAGCAGATTTTCAAGATTATTACATTGCTCAGCTTCTGATGAGCGACATGAAACAGGAAGTAGAACAACATACCTATAAACCATATATTTTTTATTTGCCACACAGCGAAGTTGTGGCACTCCCATTACTACGAGCCCCTCCTTACTGTTAATAAGGTGGTGCTTATGTGTAATACACATAAGTTTTTTTCCACAAAAGTTATATATTGGATATGTTTGCACAATGAGTTCTCTTGTGCATAGTAGTTTGCTATATCCGATATTTCAGACAGATTATATTAATTAAACACGTAAATTTATTATAGTTATTGTGGTATTTCAATAACGAGATATCACCATTTGTTAAACATTTAAATATATATAAAAGATGAATTGTAAGAAAATAAAACACATTTTGTTAGGAATTTCGGTAGTAATGTTTTTTGCTTGCTGCAACAATGGTAACGAATCGCGCACACATAGCGAAAGCTGCGAACACTCTCACAGCCATGAAACTCATGAACATTCACACGAGTGCGACCATAATCATGAAGGCCACAGCCACGAAGGTCACGAACATTCACACGAATGCAACCACGAACATCAACCACAACAAGAATCCTTCAAAGTAGACCAAGAAGGCTGCGAATCACATTCGCATGACGAAGATTGCAACCACCAACATTAATACCTAGATAGCAATGAAGAGAGTATATTTTGTAATAGTAGCATTGTTTTTTGGGTTGACTATAGTAGGTTGCGGTGGCCACGACCATGCCGGCCACGACCATGCTCACGACCATGAAGACAATCTTCAACTTACAGCCTACAACTCCGATTTTGAGATGTATGCCAAAGCCAACCCCTTTGTGGTGGGCAATGCCGGCATTGTGCTTTCGTACTTCTCATATTTATCCGATTTCAAACCATTGGATTCGGCCGAAATAACACTTAGCCTTATAGTGGGCAACGACGGCATTCGCCAAACACTGAGCAACGCAACGCGCCAAGGTGTATATAAATTTACGCTGACACCTTCTCATGCAGGCAAAGGCAAACTGATATACGATGTAAAAATAGGCGACAGTATATCGCGTATAGTAGTAGATAGCATTGAAGTTTTTGCCGATGCACACCAAGCCAACGAAGCGGCACACAATGCAATGATAAGCAACAGCAATGCCGTATCGTTTACAAAAGAGCAGAGCTGGAAAATAAACTTTGGCACCGAAGAAGTAATCTACGAGCCTTTTGGCGAAGTAATAAAAACCACCGCACAAATTCTACCCTCACAAGGCGACGAAAGAATAGTGGTGGCAAAATCGAGCGGAGTGGTGACATTTTCGAATGCCAAAATAACCGAAGGCACTCCCGTATCGGCAGGTCAGCAATTGTTTAGCATCGAAAGCAACAATATGGCCGACAATAATATGGCGGTGCGCTATGCCGAAGCTTCGAACAACTACGAGTTGGCAAAAGCCGAATACGACCGCAAACAGCAGTTGGCAAAAGACAAGAT
Organism: Bacteroidales bacterium; assembly: GCA_017555745.1. Lineage (GTDB taxonomy): Bacteria > Bacteroidota > Bacteroidia > Bacteroidales > P3 > HGM05376. The sequence continues at coordinate 10,948 of JAFZFU010000074.1, read as the reverse complement.
AGTGTCAACAAGCGAATTGCAACGTACCAAAGCCGAATACGACAATGCTAAAGCAGTCTACGAAACCATTAAGAACAATTTTTCGCAAAGCGGACAAAAAGTTACATCGCCAATAAGCGGATACGTGTGTGAACTAATGGTTAAAAACGGCGAATATGTAGAAGCCGGTAAACCGATAATGTCGGTATCGCAAAACAAAAAACTATACATACGCGCCGAACTTCAACCTCGCTACTATTCTGTTTTGAACAATATAACGACTGCCAACTTCCGTATACCCAAAACCAACACCGGCTATCGTTTGGACGACCTCGATGGCAGACTGGTATCGTTTGGCAAAAGTGCCGACAATGGTAATGTGCTTATCCCTGTTACCTTTGAGGTAAACAACAGTGTGGGATTGCTATCGGGCAGCTTCGTGGATTTGTATATCAAAACACAAAGCGACAGTCCTGTTCTTACCGTAGCCAATGGTGCTTTGATAGAAGAGATGGGTAACTTCTTTGTATTTGTGCAACTTACTCCCGAATTATTCGAGAAACGCGAAATACAAAAAGGAGCCACCGATGGCTATCGTACCGCAGTGCTTGGCGGCCTCAAAGCTGGCGAACGCGTAGTGGCCAAAGGAGCAGTATTGGTAAAACTTGCACAAGCATCGGGAGCACTAGATCCTCATGCAGGCCATGTGCATTAATAGTATAAACCAACGAAACGTATAGCCTTTCGAAAGGCTGTATGTTTTTTGATAAAACAGAACAGTAATGCTAAATAAGATAATAAAGTTTTCGTTGGATAACAAGTTGCTCATTCTATTGGCAGCAGTTATCCTAATAGTGGCCGGCACCTACACCACACAAAAGATGGATGTAGATGTGTTTCCCGACCTTACGGCACCCACCGTTGTGGTGATGACCGATGCCCACGGCATGGCAGCCGAAGAAGTGGAAAGGCTTGTAACATTCCCTATCGAAACGGCGGTAAATGGTGCCACCAATGTGCGAAGAGTACGTTCGGCATCGTTGCAAGGCTCATCGTTTGTATGGGTGGAGTTTGATTGGGGAATGGACGTGTTTCGTGCCCGACAAATAGTAAGCGAAAAGATGGTTACCATCACTGGGTCGCTACCCGAAGAAGTAACGCCGGTATTGGCACCACAATCGAGTGTGATGGGAGAGATATTATTTATCGGCTTACAAGCCGACAGCACCTCGATGATGGAACTACGTACACTTGCCGAATGGGTGGTAAAACCTGCTATATTGGCCACAGGTGGTGTGTCGCAAGTTACTATAATAGGTGGCGACTACAAGCAGTACCAGATACTTGCCGACCCCATACGCATGGCAGCCTATGGCGTAACGATGGACGAGTTGGAAGCCGTAGGACGCACCATCAGCAACAACTCAACAGGTAGTGTCATCCGCGACTATGGCAACGAATATGCCTTGCGTGGTATGGCACGCACCAACGACCTCGAAGAATTGGGACAAACCTTTGTAAAAAGCATCAACGGCAAACCTGTAAGAGTATCGGATGTGGCCGACGTAGTGATAGGTAGTGCCATAAAGATGGGCTACGCTTCGTCTAACGCCGAGAGAGCGGTAATACTATCCGTTTCTAAACAGCCAAATATCAACACCCTAAATGTTACCAAAAATATCGAGAAAAACCTCGAAGACATCAAAAAGTCGTTGCCAAAAGATGTGGTGATGGATACCAAAATATTCCGTCAAGCCGACTTTATCGAAGCTTCGGTAAGCAATGTGGGTAGCGCATTAATAGAAGGTGCTATATTCGTAATAGTTATTCTATTCTTGTTTTTGGGCAGTTTCCGCACCACTCTCATATCCATCATAGCCATTCCACTTTCGCTATTAGGAACGGTAATTGTACTTCACCTATTAGGTATGAATATCAATACTATGACACTCGGCGGTATGTGTATAGCCATAGGTTCGCTGGTCGACGATGCTATTGTCGATGTAGAAAACGTGTATAAACGATTACGCGAAAACCACCGTTTGCCCAAAGGCGAACGTAAATCGGCATTCAACGTGGTGTTCGAAGCCTCGTCCGAAATACGCAGTTCGATAGTCAATGCCACATTCATAATCATAGTAACTTTTATACCCTTGTTTTTCCTTACCGGTATGGAAGGACGTATGCTTAAACCTCTGGGCATAGCATATATAGTATCGCTATTTATGTCGCTTATAGTGGCCATGACAATCACACCTCTTTTGTGCAAAATGTTGCTTTCGGGCAATAAGTATTTGTCCAAAAACGAAAAAGACAGTTGGATAGCGACTAAATTGGGTTCTTTGTATAATAAGTCGTTGCAATGGGCATTGAGCCACAAACGTATGGTATTATACCCTACAATATTGCTGTTTGTTGCAGCGGTAGGTGTTATCTTTACCATGGGTCGCAGTTTCTTGCCCGATTTCAACGAGGGTTCACTCACCATCTCGGCTATTGCCAAACCGGGTGTATCGCTCGACGAAAGCCATCGTTTGGGTAACCTTATCGAAACAGAGTTGCTTGCCATACCCGAGGTTAACACCACCTCGCGACGTACAGGTCGTGGCGAACTCGACGAACATTCGCAATCTACCAATAGTGCAGAGATAGATGTAAACTTTACCCTTACCGACCGTAGCAAAGATGAATTTATGGCCGATGTGCGTGCCAAGCTGGCTGCTATACCGGGCATAGCCACAACGGTGGGTCAGCCTTTGGGACACCGCATAGACCACATGCTTTCGGGCACAAGAGCTAGCATAGCCATCAAGTTGTTTGGTACCGACCTTAGCCGAATGTACATGATGGGAAATAGGATTAAGACCTCCATCAGCGGTATAGAAGGACTAGTGGACGTAAATGTTGAACAACAAACTGAAACGCCACAGTTGCAGATACGTGCCAACCGCGATATGCTGTCACAATACGGCATCACCATCGAACAATTCAACAAGTTTGTATCGCTTGCCTTTTCGGGCGAAAAACTATCGGAGATATACGAAGGACAACGCAGTTTCGACCTTGTGCTTAAACTCAACAGCGACTATACCGGCAGTGTAGACAAAGTGAAATCAGCTCTTATAGATACCGAAAACGGAGGTAAAGTTCCATTGGAAGAAGTAGCCAACATAGTATCGGTAGGTGGTCCGAACTCCATATCTCGAGAAAATGTACAACGCAAAATGGTTGTATCGGCCAACATATCGGGTCGCGACTTGGAAAGCGTGGTCAACGATATCAAAGCCAACATCGAACGCGATATCGAACTTCCGGAAGGCTACCGCATAGAATACGGCGGACAATTCGAAAATGCCGAAGCAGCCACACGCACACTCGTGCTTGCTTTTATAGCAGCAGTGATAGTAATATTCTTATTGCTATACATCGAGTTTAAAAATACCGCTCTTTCGGGTATAATATTACTCAACTTGCCGTTGGCTCTTATAGGTGGTGTGTTTGCTATTTTCGTTACTTCGAAAATTATGAGCATACCGGCTATTATCGGATTTATAACCCTGTTTGGCATTGCCACACGCAACGGCATATTGCTTATCTCCAACTATCAGCACCGTCTTGGCGACAATAGTTCGCTGCGCGAAACAGTGCTCAAAGGCTCGCTCGACCGCCTAAACCCCATACTTATGACAGCCCTCACAGCCGCATTGGCCCTTATTCCAATGATTATAAACGGCGACAAATCGGGCAACGAAATACAAAGTCCTATGGCTGTGGTGGTATTGGGAGGTTTGATAACATCTACTTTGCTGAATATTTACGTAATTCCCATAGTTTACGAAATGTTTAAAAAACGCGAAGAAAAACGTATGACAGCAAAGGTCGATAATTCAACTGACGAAGAAAACTAAATGATAAGCAAAATGAGAAAGACAATAATAACATACGTAATATTGTGCGTGGTAGGCACCATATCGGCGAAAGCTCAAAACGATTATTCTTCGATTTTGAAAGATGTTGAAACCAACAACATCGAGCTGCAAGCCTTGCGTGCCGAGTTGCAAGCACAACAGATAGAGAACAATGCTGCCAACAAGCTCGAAAATCTTTCGGTAGAAGGCAGCTACTCATGGGGCAACCATGTGCAGATGGGTCCCAAAAAGACCTTGAGCGTGGCTCAGCCCTTCGATTTTCCCACAGTGTATGCCGTACGCGGCAAACTGATGAAGATTACCAACAGCAATTTGGAACTTCATTACAGTGCCGAACGTATGAACATACTACTCGAAGCAAAAAAACTCTGTGTAGAGATAACCTACTACAATTCGCTTATACAACTTTACAACCAACGCCTCGATGCTGCCAAAACCATTGCCGACAACTACAACAAAAAAATGGAAGCCGGCAAAGCAAACATATTGGAAGTTAACAAAGCCGAACTTAACCTTACTTCGCTACAAAGCGAATACGACAAAGCAGTGGCGGAACGCCAAAACTTGCTTGTGGCTCTGGCAGGCATGAATGGTGGCAAGGCAGTAGCAATAAACAATGTGGGATACGAAAAGGTATCGTTGCCCGCCAATTTTGAAACATGGTACAAAGAGGTAGAAAACAAAAACCCTATACTGCTACATGCCCAAGGCTTGGTAGATGTAAACAAGCAACAACTAAAATTGACCAAAAACCAATGGTTGCCACAACTGCATGTAGGATATGTAAACGAAACTGTGGTAGACGAAAGCTATCAAGGAGTGGCTGTGGGCCTATCGCTGCCTTTATGGAATAACAAAAGTAAGGTAAAACAGTCTAAAGCCCAATTGCAGACCTCCGAAGCAATACTCGATGGCACTCGCAACGAATGCTACAACACATACAAAACCTTATATAACCAATCGCAAACCTTGCAACAAAATGCCGACAAATTAGCTTCCACACTATCGCGATGCAACAGCGAAGCACTATTGCAAAAGGCATTGGATGCCGGCGAAATATCGCTACTCGAATACTTGTTGGAAATAGAGTTTTATCAACAAGCGGCCATCAACACCCTTGCTGCTCAACGCGACGCACAAATGGCATTGGCCGAGTTGTTTGCAATAGATTTATAGTCCACTGCAATTCTGTATTATAAATAAAACCAAAACGCCCAAAGTCTCCATTGAGTCTTTGGGCGTTATTTTTGTATTTACTTTATCTATAATTAAAAGTTGCCATAGAATTTATTTGCCTGACTCAGGTGATTCATAGTCGGCTAACGAAACGCTATTCAATCCCAATGCCGTTCGTTCCGGTAAGTCGGGGTGGTATATTATTTCTTGTTTGTTTTTATCTATCGAGTAGCAACAATGTGTCAAACCGTTGGTTATAAACAAATAGGGCACATTCAATACCAAATTATAACGAGCTGCTTGATCGAATGTCTTCTGCGACAACTCTACCATAGGTTGTTTACATTCTACAAGAAGTATAGGCTCCAAAGCGGTCGAATATACCACCACATCACATCTACGACTTAAACCTCCTATATTTATGGTACCTTCCACCTTCATAAGTTCCAAAGGATAATGCTTACAACAGTGCAAATATGCTATTACATGTTGCCTCACCCATTCTTCGGGAGTGAGTGCCACATAGCGTTTTCGCACCGGGTCGAATATCTCATTTCGGCCATTACGCTTTGCCACACGTAACTCAAAAGCCGGAAAATTGAGTGGAGGATATACTCCATTATTGTTTTGTGTTTGCTGCTCTTTGTTTGGCATATATTATTATATTCAAATAATCATATTGTTAACCATTGCATGCTATATGCAACGCCATTGCAAAGTTAGCAAAAAAAACCTTTTATCGCATACTTTTTAGTATAAAAAAATAACGATACCACAAGTTGTTGCAGTATCGCTATAGATAATAGGCCTATTAATTTTATCAGTTTTTCACCACTATATAGTCTTGTTCTACCACTCCGCATTGATTACAGTTTTTGGTTCCGGCCGTCGGCATCGAGTCGGATATGCTACCACAAGCAGGACATACAAACCATGTATCCGATACATTCATATCGCTGCCGTTTTGACTTACTGTTTCCAATACAGCCACTCCATAGCTTTTGTCATTGGCACGTCCTTCGGATGCCCATTGCAGTGTGGTAACAGTTAGCGAGTCGCCCATCATCACGGCCTGTTCTATATAGTTTGGATATACTATAGTAATTTGATATTCGTCATCGTTGATGCTTTGTTTTAAGTTTTCTGGAGTAGTTTTGGGCACCACTGCTTTTGGAGCGGGACGCGGTGGCAATTTCGTAGTGTCGGTTATCTTAGCCAAGACAGCTTTATGTTTTTCGGCTCGTAACGAATCAGCTTTGGCTTTGGCTGTAAATAGTTTGGCCACATTTTTGTGTTTTTCTTCGGTAGCCTTTTGCGAATATGCTTTATTGTTGGCACTCGATTGCTCTTCGGCTAAAATAACATATTGGATATTTTCCACCAAAATAGAATCGTTGGAATTGGAGGCTACTTTTTCATTGGAATGTTGTTTGCACGATATTGCAAACAATGATGCTGCAACAACAGCAACACTCAAAATCGTTTTTTTCATTTTATTTCGTATTAGGGTTTTTATTCGTTTCTTTAAACAAGCAACTCTGCGTTTTGTTTCGAAACATTTTTTACGATAGGTAATCATCTACTGCCCCACTCTTCGACTTCGAAGAAAAAATCAGATAGTCTTCGAAACGAAAAAATATTTTGTTTAGTTTTGCGTTATTGTGCAATAAATTAAAATATACTATTTTGATATGAAGAAAAACATTGCCGTGGTGATGGGAGGTTTTTCGGGCGAACACGACATCTCCATCAATAGCGGAACAGAAGTATACAAGGCCCTGAATAAAGACAAATACAACGTTTATCGTATTGTTATAGACCGCAATGATTGGTATTATTTATCCGACGACAACCAAAAAACATCGGTGGATAAGAACGATTTTTCAATCTGTTTGGACAATAAAAAGATAACTTTCGATTTGGCATTTATCATCGTTCATGGCGATCCGGGCGAAAATGGTCGCTTGCAAGGCTATTTCGACATGATAGGTATGCCCTACAACACTTGTGGTTTTTATACCTCGGCACTCACTTTCAACAAGGGATATTGCAATGCTGTGGTACGCAACTTTGGTGTTATCAACCTTGCCAAATCCAAAGTAGTATATGCCGATAGAAATATCGACGCCGATGAAATATTGTCAGATTTAGAATTACCTGTATTTGTAAAACCCGCTTCGGGTGGCTCAAGTGTGGGAATGAGTAAGGTAAAAGAAAAAGCCGAGTTACTTCCCGCCATCGAAAAAGCCTTACACGAAGACTGCGAAGTGCTTATCGAAGAGTTTATACAAGGTCGCGAGTTTGGATGTGGCGTATTACAAACAAAAAACGAAAAATTGGTATTCCCAATAACCGAGATAATACCTATCGGTCGCGAATATTTCGACTACGAAGCCAAATACCAAGGCTTTTCTAACGAGGTAACACCTGCCGAAATAGACGAAAAGATTTCCACTATGATGCAAAATACCGCAAGTCGACTTTACGACCTTTTAAACTGTCGCGGATTGGTACGTTTCGATTTTATATACAACGAGGACAAAGCCAAACTTTATTTCCTCGAAGTAAACACCATACCCGGACAATCGAGCGAAAGCATAGTGCCTAAACAAGCCCGTGCAATGGGTATAAGCACGGCACAACTTTACGAAATGCTTGTAGAAACATTTTTATAGAAAGTAATTTTATAAGTTGCTTGAAAAACAAAAAACGAGATAAAGAATTTTCCTTATCTCGTTTTTTGTTATATTGTCCTCAGCCACGTATTATGCGCTCATACAATCGGCATCAGATTTTACTTTCTTCACTAAACCTTGCAAAACTGTGCCCGGACCTACTTCAATAAATTTTTCAGCGCCATCGGCTATCATATTTTGCACTGTCTTGGTCCATCTTACAGGTGCAGTAAGTTGTGCTATAAGGTTCTTTTGTATAGCTTCGGGATCGGTAAATGGTGTTGCTGTTACATTTTGATATACAGGACAACGAGGTTCCACGAAAGCGGTACGTTCTATAGCTTGCGACAACTCTACACGAGCAGGCTCCATTACCGGTGAGTGGAATGCACCACCCACATTTAAAGGCAAAGCACGTTTGGCGCCGGCAGCTTTAAGCAACTCGCAGGCTTTTTTAATACCTTCCATAGTGCCGGAGATAACCAATTGTCCGGGACTATTATAGTTGGCAGGCACCACCACTTCGTCGGTTATAGTGGCACATACTTCCTCTACCACGCTATCGTCGAGACCCAATATTGCAGCCATAGTGGATGGTTGTAGTTCGCAAGCTTTTTGCATTGCGTTGGCACGTGCTATAACCAATCTTAGACCATCTTCAAATTTCATGGCACCGGCAGCCACCAATGCCGAGAACTCACCCAAAGAGTGTCCGGCTACCATATCGGGACAAAAATCATCACCCATGCTGGCAGCCAATATTGTGGAATGCAAAAATATAGCAGGTTGTGTAACCTTGGTTTGTTTTAAATCTTCGGCAGTACCCGAAAACATCATATCTGTAATGCGAAATCCTATTATATCGTTGGCAGTTTCGAACATTTCTTTGCACTTGGCATTATTGTCGTACAATTCTTTTCCCATTCCTACAAATTGGGCACCTTGGCCGGGAAATAAGTATGCTTTTTTCATCTTGTATAATATTTTTAGTTTATAAATATTTTGGTAGCTAACATGTTATGCTCTATTATAGGCTACCATACCCTTTGCAAAGATACTTATTTTTTCGCAATCGACAAAAAACTATTGGCTTTTTTGAAACTACAAACTTTTTTTGCTATAACCTTCGAGCAGTAAGTCTTATCCTGCAACTGCGAATGAAACTACACCAAACCACCTATTACTCCCACAAAAGAACAACTATCGCAGCCGAGTGATGCCTTACAGAATGATAACCTAATTGAGCAATTTTGTCTTTGGGCAACTTTATGAATTAGCACTACCTTTAAGATAAGCCTTGCTATAGTACCCCCAAACGTATAAAAGAAAAAAACCTCCAACGGGGATTGTTGGAGGCTAAAAAAGTTGTATAATCATTTTTGAGGAAATTGTGGGAGCAATAGGATTCGAACCTATGACCCCCTGCTTGTAAGGCAGGTGCTCTGAACCAGCTGAGCTATGCTCCCAAGTGCAATCCTTAACTCTCAATTGCGATGCAAAGATACGAAGATTTTTTGAACTAGCAAGCATTTTCTGCAAAAAAAATAGATTTTTTTATTTCCCTCACCACTACATCACTGTTATACAACAATTTCCGAAGAGAAAATTTTTTCTATTTTTTTTTACTCTTCATCGGTATTTTTGATGTTTTTTGGGGTATTATTTCAGCAAAATCGACAAAATTTGAGGCAAAATTATCATCAAAACCAATGCAAACGGATAAGTGGTTGTATAACAGGTTTGTAAACTATCCGAAGAGGTTTTTACCCCTATTATTGTCAATCCAAGGGTAGAATTTAATGCTCCCGCTATAGTACCCACAAGAGGTATAAAACTTATCTTGAACAAATATTTTCCCACCATATAACTTATAATCATAGGCGCTATGGCCACCACACAGCCTATACCCACTATTATAAGACTCTCTTTGTTGAACACATCGGTGATATGAGCACCGGCATCGGTACCCACTGCCGCCAAAAATATCAGCAATCCCAATTGGCGAAACAAGTTGTTGGAATAAGGTGTCATGGCCCAAATAACAGGACCGGTCTTACCTATATGACTAAGTATTAGCGAAGCAATAAGAACTCCGCCACTCAAACCCAACTTTATTTGAAACGAATTATGAATAGGGATGGTAAGGCTGCCAATAAATATACCTATTATTATACCCAAAGTTATAGGCAAAAAGTCGGTATCGGAAGCCTGCTTGATATTATTGCCGAAAAAATCGGTTATGGCTTCGCTGTGCGACACATCGGTAGCCACCTCCACCCTATCGCCATAACGTATCTTTAGTTTACCCGATGTCTGCAACTCGGCATTGCCACGTTGCAAACGTATTACATTGCTATTAAATATCCCCGATAAGTTGAGTTCTTCCAATGTCTTGCCCACTATGCGCTTGTTGGTTACCAACAGCCATATATTTTCGTATTGCGATGGCAAATCCATATCCTCGTTCTCCACCACACTGCCTAATAGCAGCATAGCCTTGTGCTGACAGTCGTCGCTACCTATCACGCGCACCACATCGCCTATCCTCAACACCGTGTCGAGGCCGGCATTCATTACATTGCCACCCTGCTTTATTCGCGAAATATTTCCACCCGTGGTAGTCCTAAAATTCAAATCACTTATCTTACGACCATCGATGGCAGGATTTTCTATGCGGTAGTCGTTACGTAGTATTACAGGATTACGCTTGCGGGTATCCTCGGCATCCATGGCATTCTCTTTCTTAAAGTCGATTTTGCAGATAGTGGGAAGCAACTGAAAAAACAATATCGTAATAACAACCCCAAACGGATATATAAGACTGTAATCCAACGATATTTTAGCCGAAGGCACTATGTCTATCGATGCTGCCAACCCTATGGAGCTGGCCATACCACCGTTAAACACCCCCAATATCGACCCCACATCGCCCAAACCAAACACATAACACAACACCACGCTTAGCAACGCACCCGTACATACAAGTATTGCAGTTAAAAATATAGGCTTTTTGCCATCGCTGAACAGAGTGGCAAAAAACGTAGGCCCCGACTGTATGCCCACAGTAAAGATAAAAAGCAATATGCCAAAATTCTGAAACATCTTGGGTATCTCCACTCCCCAATAGCCCAACAGCATGGCAATGAATATCACTCCCGACACATCGAGCGAAAAACCCTTAATCTTGAC